>NZ_JBVFXW010000013.1:0-65670 GCF_055522395.1 Psychrobacter sp. TPE 89C | reverse complement strand
TTATGTGAGATGCTCTACCTATAATGAGAAAGTTATACTATGTTTATTAATCAAGAAATTTATTAATCAAGAAATTTAGCAATCGCGAACGCATGAGTATTTTGGCAATGAACAAGGCTGTGCTAATCTAAATGATTGTTTATTTTCCATCGATTACTTTTAATAATTTGATGGCTCCTAACAGCCTTAATGTATAACAATAACTGAGACTCGATTATGACCACGACTGACAAGACTAAGAAAAGCTTTACCGGTACCAGTAGTTATATTGCTACCGACGATTTACAGCTAGCGGTAAATGCAGCAATGACGCTACAAAAGCCACTGCTGATCAAAGGTGAGCCGGGTACAGGTAAGACGCTACTGGCAGAAGAGGTTGCAGAAAGTTTAGGTATGCCACTTATCACGTGGCACGTCAAATCGACGACTAAAGCTGAGCAAGGTCTGTATGAGTACGATGCCGTATCGCGTCTGCGGGATTCGCAGTTGGGCGATGATAAGGTCTATGATATTGCCAACTATATCAAACCAGGTAAGCTATGGGATGCGTTTACCAGTAAAGAGCGTACGGTATTATTGATTGATGAGATTGACAAAGCAGATATCGAGTTTCCAAATGATTTGCTGCATGAGCTAGATAAAATGTCGTTTTATGTGTATGAAACGGGCGAAACCATCACCGCCGCGCAGCGCCCAGTGGTCATTATTACTTCAAACAATGAAAAAGAGCTACCAGACGCATTTTTGCGTCGCTGTTTTTTCCATTATATCGACTTCCCTGAAGAGCAAACCATGCGTCAAATCATTGAGGTGCATTTTCCTGATATCCAAGAAAAACTGGTCAATGATGCGCTCGATATCTTCTATAAGCTGCGTAATATTCAAGGTCTTAAAAAGCCACCATCAACGTCTGAGCTGGTCGATTGGTTGACCTTGTTACTCGCTGATGATATGGCACAAGCAGAGCTAGAAGAAAACTTGCGTGGTGAAAAATCAATTCCGCCACTATATGGTGCATTATTGAAAAATGAAGCCGATGTGAGCCTATTACAGCGCTTTGCCAATATGATGCGTCGCTAGCCTGTCAGCATTAGAAGGTGACTTAACTGCCTTGTTATCATGGTTTGAGCTTACAAACACTAGGCTCAGTCATAACCCAATCAGCCAATAAGTGATGCGTAGCTTATGTTTATCAAACTGTTTTATACCTTGCGTACTTACGGCGTACCAGTCAGTACACGTGAACTACTCGATTTAAATGCTGCGCTTGAGCAGGGGCTGATGATGCAGCCGCATCCCGAAGATTCCACACTGACTACTTTTGCCAGTCGCGAAGATATGTATCGATTGATTCGGCTATGCATGGTCAAAGACGAGCGCCACTTCGATAAGTTTGATCGGGCAATGGCGGATTATTTTGAAGGTGCCGACAGTTTAGATTTGGATGAGCTATTGGCCAAGCTGACGGACGTGCCTAAAGAGTGGTTAGACTTGAAGTTAGACCCAAAAAATCTAACCGAAGAGCAGCGTCGACTACTCAAAAAGTATGGCTCGCTAGAGGAGCTAATGAAAGCGCTGGAGGAGCGCCTTAAAGAACAAAAAGAACGTCATCAAGGTGGTAGCAAATGGGTTGGTACAGGTGGTACTTCACCATTTGGTGCCTATGGCGATCACCCAGAAGGCGTTCGGGTCGGCGGTGAATCTCGTAAGCGCAGCGCGGCCAAAGTCTGGGAGCAGCGTAAGTATCGAAATCTCGATGACGATAGTCAACTTGGTACGCGCCAAATTCAGATGGCGCTGCGTAATTTGCGTCAGTTTGCACGTACTGGCAGTGCTGATGAGCTTGATATCAAAGAGACCATTAGGCGTACAGCGAAGAAAGGCGTGCTCGATATACATATGCAGGCTGAACGCCGAAACCGTGTGAAAGTACTGATGTTGTTTGATGTAGGCGGCAGTATGGATGTTCATGTTGAAGCGCTTGAAAAACTATTTTCTGCGGCAAAAAATGAGTTTAAAACCTTAGAGTTCTTTTATTTTCACAACTGTCTTTACGACTATGTGTGGAAAGACAATAATCGTCGTCATAGCGCACCGATGCCAACCTATGAGCTGCTGAATAAGTATGGGCGGGAGTATCGAGTTATATTTGTTGGTGATGCGTCTATGTCACCCTATGAATTGATGACAGTGGGCGGTAGCGTTGAGTATATGAATAATGAGGCGGGTATCGTATGGCTGAAGCGGGTACTTGATCATTTTGATAAAGTCGCTTGGCTCAATCCGGAAAATCCTACATATTGGCAATATACTCAAACCATCGTTGAAATCAAAAAACTCGTGGATAACAAGATGTATCCCATGACCTTGCATGGCGTGGAAGAGATGACTGGTTACTTAGCACGGTAGTTTTGACATCTACCCTAATTTATAAAGTCTATTAAGTCTGATTGAATCCTTATGAGAGCAGCCGTTATGACAACATAATGGCTGCTTTTTTTGTTTAAAAATAAGCAATATGACAATTCGGCATTGGTATGCTGAGTAAAACATGATAACATTCATTTTAAATGAATCTTATAAGTATTCTTATTTAAGATATTTACTTAAAGATTCTTATCTCCTGTTTTTTAATATATCAATTCGATCACACACTGAGAAATAACATGGCTTCACCAAAAACATTAGAAATCGTCACGGCAACCGTTCCTGTACTTGAAGAACATGGCGTTGCGATTACCACCGTATTTTATAGAAACATGTTTAATGAGCATCCTGAGCTGTTAGATATTTTTAATGAGACCAATCAAAAACTAGGACGTCAACAGACCGCTCTAGCTACAACAGTATTAGCCGCTGCCAAGCATTTGGACAAATTGGCGACGCTATTGCCACAAGTGACCCAGATTAGCCATAAACATAGAGCGTTACAGATTTTGCCTGAGCATTATCCTATCGTTGGCAAGCATTTGATCGGGGCGATAAAAGAAGTGCTAGGAGAGGCAGCCACTGACGACATCATTACCGCTTGGACAGAAGCCTATGATGAGATCGCTTCGGTATTTATTCAGATTGAACATGGCATGTATGAGCAGGCGATGTGGAAAGGTTTTGCGCCTTTTAAAGTCACCGAAAAGGTAGCGGCTGCTACGGATATCGCAGCCTTTACAGTAGTGCCAGTCAATCAGAGTGAGAACAATGCAAACAATGACTCAGCAAACAGTCAAGATATTGACCTGAGTAAATTGAAGCTAACCGCTGGCCAATATATAACGGTGAAAACAGATCCAGCAGACAGCGATCATATTGCGCTGCGCCATTATTCTTTGTACTCTGCCAGTACCGATACGGGCATTCAGTTCGCTGTTCGACGTGACAATCGCAATGAGCATCATGGCTTGGTCTCTAACTATATGCATGATCAATTAGAAGTCGGTGACACGGTGTTATTATCGGCACCAGCTGGTGACTTCGCGCTTAATCAAGATTTGGTACAACAGAATGAGATTCCGTTGGTATTGATGAGTGCTGGGGTTGGAGTTACACCTGTACTGTCTATGTTAGAGGCGCAAGTACTGGCCAATCCGAAACGACCTATTGTTTGGGTTTATGCGTGCCAAAATGCCACACATCATGCTTTTTCTGCTCAGGTAGAGGCCTTACTCGCAAAAGCTGAAAACGTAGAAAAGCATATCTTTTACTTTGAGTCTGGGCAGCTATTAGATGCTGCATGGCTTGAAACATTGCCTAAGCCTGCCGATATCTATGTATGTGGATCAATGCCATTTATGGAAAGTATGATTGATGGGTTAGTGGGATTAGATCATGGTGTCGATAGTGTCCATTATGAACCGTTTGGCCCTAAAATGAGCTTGGGTGGTTAGTTTTTAGCGATTGTTAACCATTAATTATTACCAATAACAAAAAAAGCACTTGGATGACAACGTCATTTCAAGTGCTTTTTATTGAACGCAATATGAGAAGCAATAGGAGTTAGATATTAACATTGAAATATAGATGCGTATTACTCTTTATTTTCAACCACACCAATCATGACGCCCATCTCTTTTTTGTCATGCTTATCAATATTAGGCGCATATAACGCCGATGCTATCCCGCCATCTAAAAACAGTGCATTCGGGCAGCTTAAATTGTCTTTAAATAGGGATGCAAATTGATAAAACGTGACGGGTTCATCGCTATTGACGAACTGTATCGTGCCATCATCACACACGCCTGCACCATTACGAATCTTAAGTGAGGTGCTATCAGGTTTGAACTGTGGATGTATTTCGTTGTTGATGACGAGCATAGGGCCTGATTGGGTGGCATACCAAGGCTGTGCTTTGCCCTCTGCAAGCAACTCATTTAAGGCATTACTTTCTGTAATCTGTACCTTCCCAGACTTATCCCACCACATGACCCCATTAGGTAGCAGGTGAAAATTACCGCCGCCTTCATTGAGGTTTAATGCACGAACTTCTTTACCTTCAATGATGGTGTAGCCAATCGGTGCATAGTCTTTATTGTACATACCCGCATTCATGGAAAAGCTAAGCGCTTGATTGCTTGGTAATGTCGACATCAAATTATCAAATGTTAGCAGAGGCTGATCACTCTCAGACTGTTGCCAAAACAACTTTAATGAGTAACGGCCATCAATCAATGCTTCCGCTTTAATACGACAAGCACTATAAGAAAAAGGCGCATTCTGAGACTGACATGACCAGTTTTCTGTGTCGCTATGAGTGGCAGCAGTATCTATTGGCTGGCAGGCGCTGATACTAAATGAGAGCAGGGCGACTGTGTATAAAGGTAAAGTATGAGAAAAACTTGGCATTAATTATGGGTCTTTTATCATAAGGAAAGAGATATCAGTAGTCATGGCTCACCGATGATGAATCGCTAATGCTTACTCACTGCTAGGTGGAAAGTCGCGAAAGGTATTATTGACATTGCCCATCATGATACCAGTAGTATTATTGTTTGCTTGATCGCCTGCTTTTAAGGTTGGTGCTTGCGTTTGTTTGCCTGTATCACGCGAGTCCTTATTGTACGCAATCAATGCGTCATTATCGGCAAGGAAACTATCCGCTGTCGACATCACCCACATCTGATTAAACACGTCTGCACGGGCACTTTGATCAAGTAATGCACCTCTGTCGGTAAAATAAAAGAACTTCGATAATAGTTTGATCTGTCCATCGTCTAAACGACGCGCAATATGGTAAGGCTGTAGCTGGCTTGGATGTTGCAAGCCGACTGCGCCTACGATACTGGCAAGCGATTTTAGCGTGTTTTTGTGGAAGCTTGCGACGCGCTCGGCTTTATTTGGGACATCAAGCGCTTTTTGGCGATAAGGATCTTGAGTCGCTACACCGGTCGGGCAAGTGTTGGTATGACAAGAGCGCGACTGGATACAACCAACCGCAAACATAAAGCCGCGCGCTGAGTTACACCAGTCTGCACCCAAAGCAATCATACGAGCGATATCAAAGCCAGAGACGATTTTGCCACTCACGCCTAGTCTAACCTTGTCACGAATACCTGCACCAACTAAGGTGTTATGAACCAACAAAAATCCATCAACCATTGGCATGCCGACATTGTCCATGAATTCGACAGGTGCGGCACCAGTACCACCTTCAGCACCATCAATGACGATAAAGTCAGGATAGTTATCCATTTCAATCATGGCTTTAACAATCGCCATAAACTGCCAAGGCTGACCAATACATAGCTTAAACCCAACAGGTTTGCCACCTGATAATTCACGTAACTGCTGCCAAAATGCCACGAGCTCACGCGGGGTACTAAAAGCGGTATGTGAAGAGGGCGATATGCAATCTTGACCAAGTGGTACTTGACGCGTGTCAGCAATCTCTTGGGTGATTTTCTCCGCTGGTAGCACGCCGCCTTTACCCGGCTTAGCGCCTTGCGATAGTTTGATTTCGATCATTTTGACTTGCGGATCGACGGCTTTTTCTGCAAAAGACTGTGCATCAAAATTGCCATTGGCATCGCGGCAACCGAAATAACCCGTACCCAATTCCCAAATCAAATCGCCACCGAACTTGCGATGATGAGGGCTGATCGCACCTTCGCCCGTATCGTGAGTGAAGCCGCCTATTTTGGCACCTTGGTTGAGCGCCATGATGGCATTAGCAGACAAGCTACCAAAGCTCATTGCTGAGATATTGAATACCGACATCTCATGCGGCTGCTGACAACGTTCACCACCGACCATAATTTTAAAGTCTTTATTCTCTAAAGGTTGGCTGACCGCTGATTGTAAAAACCACTCTTTGCCATGCGCATATAGGTCATCTAGCGTACCAAACGCATTGGTATCACTGACGTTCTTAGCACGCTGATAGACCAAAGCACGCTGCTGGCGCGAAAACGGTACTTGTTCTTTATCATCCTCGAGCAAATATTGACGAATCTCTGGGCGAAAGTCCTCTAATACATAGCGGACATGACCTGCGATAGGGTAATTATTCAAGATGGCATGCTTGGATTGAATGACATCGTAAATGCCCAAAGCTACCCCAAATCCACCAATGAGAATCAGCCACCAGTTCAATAATAACAACCCTGCTAAAAACAGAAAAACGGCTGCAGCAAAGGTGCTATAGCGCAACAGTACACCGATTAAATAGGGCGAATTACTTTTTGGTTCAGGATTTAGATTGGTACGAGATTGGGGCATAGCGAGGCTCGGTAATAAAACATGGAAATTAAAAAACGCGGTAATTATATATAACAGATAAAAATAATTTGTCTCAAGCATCAATACGTATGATGTCGAGAGCAAATAATATTTATCTTAACTTATAATTAACGCGCATATTGTACGGTTATGATATCACGGCTTAGTGATAATTGAGTAAGGTATGATTGTGCCATGACTTTCTCAACAAATCACTCGTACCAAAGTTTTCTGCTCATCAATCGCCTCAAACTTAATGTCAACAGGCAAAAACTGCTCAATCAGCCATGCTTGAGTTTCAGTATGTTGACTGATAATTCGTGCGGTAAATTCGCCACCACCAGATAACGCCATTGGCAATAATAGTTGATCGGTAAGATATTCATTGACCAACGCATCGGTTTTAAAGAGATAACGTTTAATCAAGCCTGCTAGTCGATTACCCATTTTCTCAGCTGACGTGCGTTTTTCGCCCAGTAGCGTAAATATTTCGTGATGCAGATGGTCGCTACACTCATGAGTAACCTGTGCATAGCAGGTATTGCCTTCACCGATACCATCCAGCTTATTGGTTCTAGTAGTAATAAGTGCGTCATCTACTCCGCTTTCAAGCAGTACGGATTTAGCGCTGGCAAGCTCGCGTTTGCCAATGTCATATTCTAAATTTAGGACACTGGCTACTAATACGATATTTGTCAGCGCTCCACGTTCGGTTAGGTGTAGTGGCTTGGAATCAGCACGGCGCATGAATGGTGTAATGGTCGTCTTAATCAGGCCGCCACCGATGGGCGCAAAGCCCGCTTGCACGCATTCAATATCAACTTGCATACCTAATTTCGTCAATGCAGGAACGAATGCCTGCTGCAAAAAGTCCGTGGTTGGCGCTAGAGGATTGTGCGTACCGCCTTTTATACTCACTGTTGAATGAGTATTTTGATCTGTATTGGCAAAAAGTAGAGCAGGGAGTAGCGTTTGTAGCACGAGACTGGTACTGCCAGCCGAACCAATATCAAAATGGTAATCACCTGATCGAATCGCACTAGGAACAAAGCGAAATGATGAGCTGCCCAACACTGCGCCTGATACGCTAGCGTTCGATATCTGCTGCGAGGCTTGTACGCACATCAGGTGTTGACGCATTAGCCCAGGTTTGGCTCGCCCAGCGCGAATATTGGTCATTTCGATGGGTATGCCTGTCAGCATCGATAATGAGAGAGCGGTACGAATGATTTGTCCGCCACCTTCGCCAGTGCTGCCATCTATTTTTAGGGTCGCATGCTTGATGCTCGCAGTATGGCTGCTGGCAGTACTGGCGCTATGGTTAGGTATAAAGCTCATTGGTACACTCTCAGGTTTGATTTGTTGTAGTGTCACACTTTTTATTGTATTTGGTCGTGCTTAACGCGCCATAAAATAAAGAGCCTAAAAAATACGGTATGACGCATATTTTTTAGGCCCTGTTAATCTATCAATTTATCAAGGTTTAGCTTTAGATATCAACGTTTAGCCGTTGAATTTCTTCGCTATTAGATCTTTGATAAATGCCACAACAGCAGCGCTGTGCTCAGAGTTTTTGATCTCATCTAATAGCTCAGCTTTTGACATGCTTTGGTATCTTTGTATGTCTTCGCTGCTGATGTTTTTTGCGCTGTCGATCAAGCCTGATAGGCCGTTTTCATCGTTATCACCACCAGTTACGGCGCCTAACATATCATTCATGTTCATCATGGGTATTTCCTCATATAAAAGTTATTATCAAGTTTTTCAATGTGAAAGTGCTTATAAATCTGCGCTGTGGTCACATACCGCACACACTTTAGTTTACCGCATCTATATTCGTTTAGGGGTATTAAAGTCACCCTTTTTAGATGATAATTATGCGTCGGGAAGATGGGTTTTAGCCAAAATTTTCACATGGCTTATGATCAATGGTTTTAAAAATAAGATTGAAACCGACTGTCAGTGTCTGGTGATAAGGTCTAAATAGTGCGGTGTAACAAGTGACGAGTAGGGGCATGAATAGTAAAAAAGACGTTTGCCCGCAACGCCAAGTAGCCACTGCAGTATTTGTTCAACCCCCTGTTGTGGAGTGCGGGGTCTTAACACTCGCCCAGTCGGTTCCAAAAGGGTGTTCTATAGTCATTCCACTATAAAAGTAGTCATTTAAAAGTAGTGATTTAAAAGCAACTATTCTGCTAAATCGATTTGCCAGTTATTGGACTGAATCACAATATTGATTTGCCGCAGTTTCATGGCAATATCGTCTGCTTGTTTCTGTAAACTAGCCACGGATACCATGACGTTGTATTTAATCTCACGATGGCTATAACGATCCGTTTCGGTATGCATGGCTGCTATGGCATCGATCAATAGTTTATGGCGCATCTCTAAGGTATCGCGCTCTACCAACAGCGTTAGCATCGATTGACCGTTATCCGTCTTTGCAATTGCATTGGTACGGTGAATACGTTCAATTAGGTTGGACAACTCAGCGATGATTTGGCTGGCATCAACCATCAATGCGTTTGGGTCCTCAGATGGCGTATCGCCTTCTTGGACTTTGATATTGGCGTTGATACGGCCCTTAATTTGAGCTAGCTTATTTTGCATATCGCTACGGATCAGTAGGGCTTCTGCGAGTTTCATTTTGATTTTCCTTAAGAGGTTAAAATGTTTAACCTCAGTTATCTCTTTTAAGCTATCTATTAGTCTGGAGTAATGGGATTACTTTTTATTTTTCGCTGGACGTCCTTATCCTGTCCTAGTTGCTTAATTTGTGCTAAACGCTGTTTACGCTCATAACGGCTGACATACCATTCTTCTATGAGCATTTCTATCAAACCAATTAGCAGACTTGCTTCGTTCTCATCGACCTCAACAATTTGGTTGATGTCTTTTTCCATGTGAGCACCAATATTGCCAACTTTTCGCACGACATCAATAGCTTCCCAAGTATCAGGATTTATTTCATCTTTTATAGACTCAATTTCTTGAAAAAGATTCTGAGGCTTTACATTCCAAAAATCTCTTATCATTCCTTGCAAGCATCGTCGAGCTAATGTTGCTGATGCTTTAGGACTCAAGCTTAGAATTAGACAGGCTTCTTCGTAGTCTTCTTTTATAGCTTTTGGTACATAATCAGGTAGAGGTTTTGCAGAAGATTGTGGGCGTAACTTCCAACGATTTAATAATTTTCCAAATCTATAAGATGGGTGAGTTGCCTTGATCTCTTGTATTTTTGCTTGTACTGTGAATTCTTTGCATTTTGGATTAGGGCAAGTAATAGTTTCAAAACTCAAATGTAATCTGCCATACTTATTCCCATTTTCAAAGTTTAAGTAGTCTGAACTAATGTTGTCTTCATCTATTATCGAATGATGAGAGCAGTACGGACATTGCCAAGATTTACTCATTTTATATTCCTTTTATTCTTTAATTTGAAGATATACATTTTAGTTTTACACTTTACTATACATTGTTTTATATCAGCCAAGCATAGCTTGGCTCTTGCGAAGCTAAAAAGGTCTCCCAGACCTTTTATTAACGCTTCTCACCCTTTAACACAAACCACCTGACGCAGTGTATGTACCACTTCTACCAAATCACTTTGCGCTTGCATTACATCATCAATATTTTTATAAGCTGCTGGAATTTCATCAATCACATCCGCATCCTTTCGGCATTCTACGCCCGCAGTCTGCGCGATTTGATCGGCGACCGTAAATACCTTTTTGGCCTCAGTACGTGACATGATACGACCTGCACCATGCGAGCAAGAGCAAAACGATTCTTCATTACCTTTACCGCGCACGATGAATGACTTGGCACCCATTGACCCCGGAATGATGCCGTATTCACCAACGCGAGCACGGACAGCGCCTTTGCGGGTCACAAACACTTCTTCGCCATAATGTTGCTCCTTTTCTACATAGTTATGATGACAGTTTACTGCTTTTACGGCTGCATCAAACGGCTTGGGTATGATTTGGCGTAGGGCTTTAATCGCTTTTTCCATCATGATTTCGCGGTTTTTAAAGGCAAAGCGCTGCGCCCAACCAACCGCAAACCAATAGTCATCGAAATGTTCTGTACCCTCGGCAAAGTAGGCTAAATCTTTATCTGGCAAGTTGATAAACCACTTGCGCATGTCCTCACGTGCCAGCTCAATAAAGTAGCGTCCGATGGCATTACCCACACCGCGTGAGCCTGAGTGCAGCATGATCCAAACTTGGTTGGTCTCATCAAGGCATACCTCGACGAAATGGTTCCCCGTACCCAGCGTACCCAAATGGTTAAGGTTGTTGGTGTTTTTAAGCTTAGGGTGCTTTTGGGTTATATAGTTAAAGTCATCAACCAGCGTACCCCAACCATTCATTACGGTGTCGTCAGGGTTCGCCCACGCGCCAACATCACGGCGTGATCCGCGACCACGCGTTTTACTACGACCATGTGGAATCGCTTTTTCTAGTTCGGTACGCAGACCAAGCAAACTATCTGGCAAATCGTTCGCGGTTAGGGTGGTTTGTACTGCCATCATTCCGCAGCCAATATCTACGCCAACGGCAGCCGGAATAATCGCTTCTTTGGTTGGCAGTACGGTACCAATAGTCGCGCCAATACCGACATGCACATCGGGCATCACCGCAAGCCATTTATATACAAACGGCATTTTTGAGGCTTTGATCAATTGGTCGTGTGCTTTTGGATCGACAGGGACGCCCTTGGTCCAAAGTCTGATAGGCGTTCCACCGTCTTGAATGATGTTATGAGTGGTTGGTTGCATGTTGTATTCCTTAGCGTTGCAAAGTTTGTTTATTATGAAAGATGATGCTTACTTTATATAGTGCTAAGGGCGTGCCAAGTTTTTATGATATTTTAAATTTATTTGTAAGTAATTGATAGTAAATGGTTTAATTCTTACGTGTTTTTCAAATAGATAAATTTACTTAACCATGGGCTAAAAATATATAGAAATAAAACTAACTAGATAGAAAGTAATATACTATTTGCTAATGATAATCAGTGATAAGTAATATTATGAATAGTGATTCGAACAACAAAACCGCCGTCATCGGTTTCCTCGGCACCACTTTAGATAATGGCTTTAATGACAAGCGTTGGCAAAGATGGCGTCCGACGGTCAGTCTAGGCTTACATGATGAGTTGTTGGTCGATGAGCTGCATATCTTATATAGCAAGCGCGATAAGCGCCTATTTAAAATCATTGTCGATGACGTGGCGCAGGTTAGTCCGCATACGCAAGTGATTGGTCATCATGTAGCGTTGACCAGTCCGTGGGATTTTGCAGACGTTTATGCTGAGCTGTATGACTTTGCTGCAGGGTTTGATTTTCAAGACAATACTGATTACTTATTACATTTGACCACGGGTACGCACGTGGCGCAGATTTGCTGGTTCTTGTTGGTAGAGGCAGGATTTATTCCCGCTGATTTGATTCAGACTTCTCCTTGCACAAGACCCGACCAAGCTGATCCGCAAGGGCGCTATCAAGTGATTGATTTGGATGTCTCAAGATATGATGGCTTACGTGAACGTTTTGAAGCAGAAAAACAGCAACATTGGCAAACCTTGCAAGCCAATCTAGTCACCCAGAATACCGCTTACCAAAAGCTCATCTCCGATATCGAAAAGGTCGCCACCCGCTCAACCGCACCCATACTACTGATGGGCGCAACAGGGGCAGGCAAGTCACAATTAGCAGGCCAAATCTACGCGCTCAAAAAAGCCAAAGTTAGCAGCACGCAAGGCAAAAACACGCTTGATGCGTTCGTCGAGGTAAACTGCGCCACGCTGCGTGGTGACACCGCCATGAGTGTGTTATTCGGTCATGTCAAAGGGGCATTTACGGGCGCTGCGACGAGTCGAGATGGGCTACTAAAATCAGCCGATGGTGGTTTATTATTCTTAGATGAAATCGGTGAGTTGGGGCTTGATGAGCAAGCGATGCTATTAACTGCACTGGAAGAGCAGCGATTTTATCCGCTTGGTAGTGATACACCGATTAGCGTGTCGTTTCAGCTGATGGCAGGCACCAATAAAGACTTGCGGCAAGCGGTTGTGAATGGCGAGTTTCGGGCAGATTTATTTGCGCGTCTCAATACATGGACATTCTTTTTGCCATCCTTGAAAGACCGATTAGAGGATTTACCGGCCAATATCGACTATGAGTTAGCGCGTTTGGGTAGCGAGCAGCAGCAGCAGTATCGATTTACGCCAGAAGCAAGGCAGCGTTATGAAGCTTTTGCGATGAGTGCGGATGCAACATGGCAGGGGAACTTTCGTGATTTGACTGCCAGTATGATTCGTCTGACCACGCTGGCTGAAAGTAAGGTGATTCGCAATGATGATGTACAAGCGGAGATTGAGCGCTTAACGCATCTTTGGGAATTGCCTGATAGTTTGAACGGCTCTAATATATTGAGTAATAGTATAGGCAATAACTCAACTAAAAATAGCCCCAATACTACTTTATATAGTGAAACCATCGAGCAGGGTAGCCATAATATTTTAAGAAAATATCTCGATGAAGACATATTGACAACTATTGATCCGTTTGATGCGGTGCAACTCGCGTATGTGATTGAGGTGTGTATTAATCATAAAAATCAAGCGGCAGCTGGGCGCTATCTATATGCGAGTTCGCGCGATAAGCTAAAAAGCCCGAACGATAGTGATAGATTGCGTAAATATCTGCTGAAGTTTGGGTTGAGGTTTGATGAGTTGGGGTAAAGGCGTTTTAATTTCATTATTAGTGAGGAAGATAGTGAGTAATTTTTAAAGGTTCATCGCAAGCGCAGGTAAAAATAGTGTCATTAAATAAATAGGAGCTGTTGTTATGTTGTTTGATCCACTAAGACGCAGAGAAACTGCAATGATCGATTTCTTAATCAATACGGAATATGACTCGGAAAGACCGATGGGTAATGTGGCTTTGAGTAGTATTAATATGCTTATTGGTGATTGGATAGTCGGCTTGAAATCAGAAACTGAGGCTATCTTACCTAGTCGCATTGAATGGATGCAAATAGCTATTGATTCGGATGAAAATTTTAAAGGTTTATATGAAAGTGCAACTTTCCACAAATATAATCTATACAAATATTTAGCACTTGCAAAATGGTTACATACAGGCGTAGATAGCCAAGTGGCTTGGCAACATGCCAGAGTCATTTTTGCTGACAACTACGTCTCTGGAGATTGGTATGGCAAAAGAAAGTTTAGAACCAATGCTTTAGATGACTATTTAGCTCTATGTATTCAAGCAAAAAATTATCAAGCTGGGATTGACGAGTTTGAGAAATATCATAGGCAAATAATCATTTCACTGAAAAGAAAAAGGATAACACCTAGAGAGTATGGGTATTTAGTTTGTCAAAACAAACTAAACCCAGTTTATGACGATGCAACTATGATTGAGTTAGGTAGAAAGATGCTTGTAGCTAACTTAGAAGATCACCCGTGGTTAGGCTATGGTCAGTACTCTACAGCTGCTATGTGGTTAAAGATAGTTTATTGGTGTCACAAAAAGAACTTAACACCAGAGCAAAACCTGCTTCAGTGTTATGAAAATATGCCTAACGTTCCTAAACCAGATTTTATCTCATAGTATGTAAATCACTACGAATTGCCCCGTGGTTGTTTAAGTCTCAATGTTTCAAGAGAGTACGACAATAAAAACACGAAACAAAAAACCTGAAATTAAATAAGGTAATGTTCGCATTCTGATAGAAGCAGCAAACGAGCACTCTTGCACACAGCTACTGCTAAACCCCACCACCAATCCGCTCAGCCAATGCCTGCAATTTTGTCACTATCATCGCCGCATAGTCATCCGCTTCCCAATTAGCGCTTGGTACACTGGCATTCAGCGAATACGCGTATTGTCCTGTTGCAACATCATAGACGCCAACCGCGACTGCCAGTATGTCAGTAGAAAACTCCCCATCAGACACGGTATAGCCGTATCTTTCATAATGCTCTGCCGCGCTGGCTAGGGCAGTTTGCGCATGGTTATAATCCTCTGTAGATAACTGCTCTTGTAAATTACTATCAATCACAGCCTGTCTTGCTTGTGAGCTTGCCGTATAAAAAGCCCGTCCAATCGCAGTGCGTGCTACTGGAACTGCTGAGCCAACCTGTAAATTTACCGATAGGCGAGCAGGGCTACGACAACAAGCGTGATAGCGCATTTCTCCTTCGACTTCGGTAGCCAAATTCACCGATACTTCATTTTCACTAGCAAACTGCCGTAATAGTGGTTCAGCTGCTGCCATCATATCGTGGCGACTCCACGCGGTAGCACTGAGACGTACAGCACTACTGCCCAATTGATACTGTCCGTGCTCAGTGACACGTAAAAACCCGAGCGTGGTTAAGGTATGGATAAGGCGGGTAATAGTTGCCTTTGGCAGATTTGTCATCTGACACAATTGCTGATGAGTGAGCCTATCATCATGTTCAAATGCTGTGAGCAAAGACAGCCCACGGCCCAGTGCCGTGACGAACTGCCGATCATTATCTTCCTTGCTTTGCTCAAGCGTGGTCGTCATTCGTTCCAATAGCGGAGTAGCTGTTGATAAGGGTTTTGTCATTTTATACTCGTCTTTTTGGGATAAAGGTTTACAGCGTGGCTAAATTTTGCTTAAATGGTTTTAAATTATGAAACTAAGTTTCGCACAGCGGAATTATTAAGTCAATAACCTATTATCTAAACCTATCTATTAATCACAATTCGTCAGTCAGGATGACTGATACCAAGGAGATCCACATGGCAACATCTACTAGCCCACGCTTTGATTGGGAAGATCCTTTTTTACTACGTGACCAGCTCACTGAAGAAGAGCGCATGGTCACCGACAGCGCGCGTCAGTTTTTTCGAAAAGAGTTGATGCCTGGCATTATTGAGGCTAATCGCAATGAGAATTTCGATCGTAATATCATGCGTCAAATGGGTGAAATGGGCCTGCTAGGTGTCACAATTGAAGGTTATGGCTGTGCTGGCTTATCGAGTGTCGCCTATGGTCTGATTGCCAAGGAAGTGGAAGCAGTAGATTCGGGTTACCGTTCAGCGATGAGCGTGCAGTCAAGCCTAGTGATGCATCCTATTTGGGCGTACGGCACAGAAGAGCAGAGAGAGCGTTATTTGCCTAAGCTTGCTTCGGGTGAGTATGTTGGCTGCTTTGGTTTGACTGAACCAGACTCGGGGTCAGATCCTTCATCAATGTCTACTCGTGCGCGCGCTGTAGATGGCGGTTATGAGTTGACGGGTAATAAAATGTGGATCACCAACAGTCCTATCGCTGACGTATTTGTCGTGTGGGCCAAAGATGATGCTGGCGAGATTCGCGGTTTTGTTTTAGACAAAGCCATGAAAGGATTATCTGCGCCGAAAATCGAAGGCAAGTTCTCATTACGTGCATCAGTCACAGGTGAGATTGTCATGGACAAAGTATTCGTTCCTGAAGCCAATGCTTTCCCAGATATTCGTGGTCTAAAAGGGCCATTTGGCTGCTTGAACAAAGCCCGTTATGGTATCGCTTGGGGTTCGATGGGTGCGGCTGAATTCTGTTGGAAAGCCGCTCGTCAGTACACGCTCGATCGTAAGCAGTTTGGTCGTCCGCTTGCCGCAACGCAGTTGGTGCAGTTGAAGCTTGCCAATATGCAAACTGAAATCACGTTAGGTCTACAAGCAGCGCTACGCGTGGGTCGTTTGATGGATGAGGACAATGCAGCACCTGAGATGATCTCACTCATTAAACGTAATAACTGCGGCAAGGCGCTTGATATCGCTCGCATCGCTCGTGATATGCATGGCGGTAACGGTATCTCTGATGAGTTCCATATCATCCGTCACGTCATGAACTTAGAGGCTGTTAATACTTATGAAGGTACGCATGACATCCACGCGCTAATTTTGGGTCGTGCGCAGACAGGTATTCAAGCGTTCTTTTAAACTGAATTTAAGTTAAATATTCAGATTTAGGACACGCCCTAACGTACGTTGCTGCTTGGCTTTTTGTTAAAAGAGCATTAGCAACAGTGTACGTTTTTCAGTTGTTCTTCATGATTTAACTGCTTGGCAATTACATCCTGAATAACAATTTTATGATTAAAAAATCAAAAAATACGCGACAGAGTAAGGGAATCTCATGACAGATATGATTGATATGGCTAATATGCCAAAGGGCGCATTGCATGGTATCAAGGTGCTCGATTTATCGAGAGTGCTGGCGGGCCCTTCTTGTACACAAGTACTTGCTGACCTTGGTGCCGAAGTTATCAAAGTCGAGCGTCCTCATATCGGTGATGAGACGCGTCATTGGGCACCGCCAATATTCAGCGATAACACCTCCGCTTATTACGCTACGATTAACCGCAATAAAAAATCGCTGACGGTAGATATCACTACGCCAATAGGGCAAACCATCATTAAGCAGCTAATCGCTGACAGTGATATCTTGGTCGAAAATTTTAAAGTCGGCGGTCTAAAAAAATACGGCTTGGATTATGACAGTCTAAAACAGTCCAATCCGCGTCTGATTTATGCATCATTGACGGGGTTTGGTCAGACTGGTCCCGATGCCGCGCGCCCCGGTTATGATTATATTATCCAGGGATTGTCAGGGCTGATGAGTATCACAGGCCCTAGTGATGGCGAACCGCACAAAGTTGGCGTGGCAGTGGTTGATTTGTTTGCAGGTTTGCAGCTAACGATTGGTATTCAAGCGGCACTGCTGGCGCGCCAAAATACTGGACTTGGACAACATGTCGATGTGGCGTTGCTTGATAGTGCACTCGCCATGCTGGCCAATGTCGGTATGAATCATTTAGCATCAGACAAAGTACCACCAAGACTGGGTAATCAACATCCTAATATTGTGCCGTATCAAGTATTTTCTGGCGAGGGCGAGCAGCACTTTATTTTAGCCTGTGGTAACGACAGTCAGTTTGCCAAACTGTGCAATGTGCTTGCAGTTGATTGGCATACCGATGAGCGCTTTACGACCAATCCACAACGCGTTGCCAATCGCGAACTGCTGTGCAGCGATCTGACTAAGCATTTTGCCAAGCAGTCACGTACCTATTGGCTAGAAGTTTTAGATCAAGCAGGTATTCCATGCGGCGCGATTCATAATGTGGCTGAAGCCTTGGCTATGCCGCAAGCACAAGCAAGGAGTATGATTGTTAATTTCACCGAGCAAGGCAGTCCAGTCAGAGCACTTGGCAATCCTATCAAATTGTCCGCATCACCGGTCACTTACCGTACGCCACCACCGCAGTTGAGCGAACACACTGATAGTACGCTTGCTGATTTGGGCTATGACAGTGAGATGATCGCTAAGCTAAAAGCTGATGGGATCGTTTAAAGTAGCGTCGGCAGCCGTATATTTACAATGAGACATGATAAAAATAATAGCTAGGAACTGGAACTTCTTAAACAAAGCAACGTTAAGTAAAGCAGTATCACAACAAATAATGTAAAACCAAGTAGTGTCAAACAAGGAATGTTGAGCATGAAAATATACAGCCATGAAAACCTAAGTCTGCATAGACCGTTACCTTATTTTTCTTATGGACAGATGCATGAGCCGTTAGAAATACCAGAGCGTATGGTCGAGTTTTTGAAAGCGCCAGCGGCTTTAAGCCTAGAAGTGACGACTGCTATCGATGTTGGTATCGGGCCAATATTAGCGGTACATGACTTCGGTTATGTTGAGTTTCTTAAGCATGGCTATGATGAATGGATGGCAGTAGAGGAAGACTTGGGCGCGCAGGTGCAAACAGGAGTTTTTGTGCCATATGACAATCCCGGTATTGGTATTATGGCAAAAGCAGCGAAGTATCAAGCAGATGATAGTGCACCCATCAGCGAGCATTCTTGGACGTCTATCTATTGGTCGGCACAGACCGCGCTCAACGCTGCCGAAGCACTGTTAAATGATGAAAAGTCAGATACCGAGCGTGCCGACTGTCATATACAGCTTTTCTTTTCACGGCCGCCTGGTCATCATGCGCGTAAGAGCGCCGCAGGTGGGTTTTGTTATCTGAATAATGCCGCCATCATCGCTGAACATCTACGCCAGAAATATGCAAAAATCGCTATTATCGATACGGATATGCATCATGGACAGGGTATCCAAGAAATATTCTATGACCGTAAAGACGTGCTTTATACTTCAGTACATGGCGACCCCGTTAACTTCTACCCAGCAGTAACAGGGCATGCGTTTGAAAAAGGCATAGGCGAAGGTGAGGGCTACAACATCAATTTCCCGATGCCACATGGCACCGATGAAGTGGGATTTTTTGAGTATGTTGATAAGTCCATTGAAGCGATGACGCTATTTGACCCTGATGTTATCGTTCATGTATTGGGCTTTGATGTTTATGAAAATGACCCAGAAGCGAGATGTGCCGTGAGTACAGAAGGGTTTAAGATCTTGGCGCAAAAGATGAAAGCGCTAAACAAGCCATTGATTGTCTTGGTTGAAGGTGGCTATTATATTCAAAAGCTCAATGATAATTTGCAAGCATTTTTATCGGGGCTTATCTCAGAAGATAACAGTAATAGCTAGCTGACATCGCTGAAAGCTTAGTAGCGTTAAAAGTAAATCGATAGCAGGGTTTTGTAAGCCAAACCCTGCATCTATACTTTTATTCTTTATGAGTGAGTAATTAACCCCAAACGCTGTTCAATTTGCTCAGCCAATTCAATCAATACCGCACTCACTTCCTCACGTCTAATCTCATACTCTCCCTGCAAAAAACTTACCGCCATACCAGCAATTGCAATACCTGATGCATTACGAATGTATGTGCCCAAGCAATACATGCCATCACGTAGCTGTCCATCGTCCAGTGAGATGCGGCTACTATTAATCTTGGTCATTTCAGTTGCCAATGACTCAAAGTCAGACACACAGTTGTGGTTCAATGGCTCAGGAAATACGTCCTCATACAATGATTTTATGGTGTTCATCGACATGGTTGAGAGCATGGCTTTACCCGTAGCAGAGAAAACCGCAGGCACACGTACACCCGCACGGAAGGTGAAGCCGAGCGGGGCAGGCGACTCATGACAGGCCAAAAATACCACTTCTCCCAAGTCCAGTTTTGACAACGTCACCGTATGTTGGAGTAGCACAGGATATTGCGTAATAAGGTCTTTAAATAACTGGATGACGCCTTGCTGCTGCTCGTACTTGCCCGCCCAGTACATTAGATATGAGCCCAGATGAAAACGACTATCAGCATCTTTATAAATAACGTGTTTGCTTAATAGGCTTTGCAAGATATTGTGGGTTGAGCTACGAGGTAGCTCAAGTTGCTTAGCAATATGAGCAGCAGTTAATGGTTGAGGGCTATCTGTAATTAAATCTAAAATCTGAAACGTTTTGTCCAAGGCTGGAACGGCAGTTGTGCTCATAAAGTAACCAAAAAGTGAAGTGAGGGAAACATAATTAGGATAATAGCAAAAATTTCAATTAAAAAAGGAATAAGGGTTGCAAAGTGTCTCATATCATTCCTATAATGATGTCTCACATATGGAATTGTTGTACAGTATATTGAACAATAAGTCGTTTATCAATAACTGTTTTACTCCTCTATCAAGTGGTCATCTTATTAAGAGTTATAAATTGGCAATGAGCTTGCCGACAAGGAGCATTACTATGACAAAGCCCACATCAAATATAAAATTATCCAATTCAGATTTGCTTAAACAACAGTGTCTAACCAAAGACGGTTGGCATGGTTCTAGCGATGCCGCGACCCTCGATGTAACCAACCCTTTTAATGATGAACTCATTGGCACAGTGCCAAGCCTCACCACCGAAGACGTCAATGACGCTGTTGCCTATTCTCATGAAGCGCAAATTGTTTGGGCAGCCAAGACTGCAAAAGAGCGTTCAGAGCTATTGCAAAAATGGGCAGACCTCATCGATGCTAACAAAGAAGATCTCGCTATCATCATGACGGCTGAGCAAGGTAAGCCCTTGACTGAATCACGCGGCGAAATTGGTTATGCCAATAGCTTCATTCGTTGGTTTGCAGAAGAAGGTAAGCGCGTCTATGGCGACGTCATTCCTGCCAATAGTACACAGCTACGTCATGTCGTGCTTAAGCAGCCAGTTGGTGTTTGCGCCGCTATTACCCCTTGGAACTTTCCAGCAGCGATGATTACCCGTAAAGCCGCTCCTGCATTGGCAGCTGGCTGTACGATTATTATCAAGCCTGCGACTGAAACGCCGTTTTCTGCCTTGGCACTGGGTGCATTAGCAGAAGAAGCGGGTATTCCAGCAGGGGTTATACAGGTAGTGACTGGAAAATCTTCGGTGATTGGTGAAATCCTAACGGGTGATGCACGTATTCATAAGCTGTCATTTACAGGTTCTACGGAAGTGGGTCGTACGTTGATGGCTCAGTGTGCACCAACTATCAAAAAACTGTCGTTAGAGCTAGGTGGCAATGCCCCGTTTATCGTCTTTGATGATGCGGATCTTGAAAAAGCAGCGACAGGTCTTATCGCGTCTAAATATCGTAATGCTGGTCAGACTTGTGTTTGCGCTAACCGTGTGTATGTCCAAGACAGTATCAAAGATGAGTTTTTAGACATATTTGTCAAAAAAGTCGCCGCGCTAAACGTCGGTAACGGTATGGATGAAGGCGTCGATATCGGTCCTCTCATCAATAAAAAAGCCCTAGATAAAGTACAAGCGCTACTCAAAGATGCATTAGATAAAGGTGCAAAGCTTATCACTGGCGGTAGCACTAACAGTGCCTCAGAGCTGGCATACAATCCGACCGTTATTACGGATATCAGTAGTGATATGGATATCGCGTCTGAAGAAATTTTTGGCCCTATCGCTACCATCTTTACCTTCAAAGATGAAGCAGAAGTTATTCGTGCTGCTAACGATACTATCTATGGCTTAGCGGCTTATTTCTACAGTAATGATTATGCTCGTTCATGGCGTGTGACGGAAGGCTTAGAATACGGAATCATCGGTCATAACACGGGTCTGATTTCTACAGAAGTAGCACCGTTTGGTGGTGTGAAGCAGTCAGGCTTTGGTCGTGAAGGCTCAAAATATGGCATCGAAGATTACGTAGTAACCAAGTACTGGTGTTCTGACGTTAGCTAATATAGTCATTCCACTATATTGAATCGACTATATAACGATCGATAAAATGTAATACCCATTCTAATAGTAGCCATTGTGATGGTACTAATAATACTAGTACCAATTGCAATGACATCGATAGTAATAATATTGATAGTAATGAATTTAATATAACCAACACCACATGAAAAAAGGACATTCTGATGACCACGAACACCCAAACCACTAACGAAGCATTACTTGCCCGCCGTAAAGCTGTTTTACCTACCGGCCTTGGTATCGCGTTTCCTATCTTTGCCGAAAGAGCAAAAAACTCAGAGATTTGGGACGTTGAAGGCAAGCGTTATATTGATTTTATTGGTGGTATCTCGGTATTAAATACTGGTCATAGTCATCCAAAGATTACCCAACGTGTGCATGAGCAAGTCGACAAATTCACGCATACTGCTGCACAAATTGTTAGCTATGAAAGCTACGTTGACCTTGCAGAAAAGCTGTGTGAAAAAGCACCTATCAGCGGTCCAACCAAAGCATTGTTTTTGACCACTGGTGCTGAAGCCGTCGAAAACTGCATCAAGATCGCTCGTGCGAAAACCCGTCGCCCAGGCATCATCTCTTTCGTTGGTGGCTGGCATGGTCGCACCATGATGTGCATGAGCTTAACTGGTAAAGTATTGCCATACAAAAAGAACTTTGGCCCAATGCCTGGTCCTGTATTCCACGCATTGTTCCCTGCTGAAGAGTTAAACATCACAGAAGCACAAGCACTGCATAGCCTTGATATGATTTTCCAAGCCGACATCGATCCAAGCGAAGTAGCGGCAATGATTATTGAGCCTATTCAAGGCGAGGGTGGTTTCCATCAAGTAACCCCATCATTTGCCAAAGCACTACGTGAGATTTGTGATGAGCATGGCATTGTATTGATTTTTGATGAAGTCCAGTGTGGCTTTGCCAGAACAGGTACTTTATTCGCAGGCGAGCAGTTAGGTGTGGAACCAGACTTGATGACCACGGCTAAGAGTTTGGCTGGTGGCTATCCTGTATCAGCAGTTATTGGTCGTGCCGACATTATGGATGCACCGCAAGTAGGTGGTTTGGGTGGTACGTATTCTGGTAGCCCGATTGCGTTGGCGGCAGCACTGGCTGTAATAGAAGTGATTGAAGAAGAAAACTTGCTTGAGCGTAGTGTCGTGATTGGCGATACCATTGCCGAATTTTTAAAAGGCTTAAATCTAAGCAGCATTGGTAACATTCGTTATAAAGGTGCCATGCTAGCATTTGATTTGGTTGATAGCGAAGGCAAGCCAGATGCTGCTGCAACTGCCAACCTGAAACAGAAATCTTTTGAGCAAGGCCTGTTACTAGCGTCTTGTGGTATGTATGGCAATGCGATCCGCGTAATGGTGCCATTGACGGTCGAAGATGAAATCCTACAAGAAGGTCTTGATATCATTGGCGGCATATTAACTGCTTAATTTGAACAGCAATGTTTTAAAGGCAGTGATTTAAAAGCAATGGTAAGCCTGTCCTGAGAGTAATTAAGAGTACTTACTCTGAGTGATTGAATGAATAACGGCGCCTTGCATGACAAGACGCCGTTATTTTTTTGAGCGGGCTTTTATTACGACCAACATACAAGGTTAGGGTCTGTTGAACATTCAAATATTAGGGCTGCTGATCGCTAAAATTTCACCAAACTAGGCACAAGCCGACGATAATGTCGAGACCTTAGCTAGGCTTGTAACAACGTTTGGGGGGATTTTAGCATCAGCCCTGAGAACGGATAGAGCAAAGCATTGATTTGCCCGTTCGCAAGGCGAGAGCTATGCTCGAGTGGGGGCAGTACTCTTTTTTGCCAATATATGGCGAAATTGTCTAACCTAGAATGACTAGGCATCAAAAATTTCACTGCATATTGTCTAAAAAATAGTGACTGCCAGCACCACATTTGAATGTTCAACAGACCCTAATATAGTGAATGAATAAAGCGATTTAACCCCATTCATAGGTATGCCCTATGAGAGGGTAAGTACGGAAAATAACGATAATGGGCTATGCCCGAATACACTAAAGCCAGTTTAGCTTTGACGAGTTAATCTGGGTGACACATAGACAAGGAGTAAGTTATGTCTGGACTAAAAAAATCGCTGGGGATGTTTGATATCATAGCCTTAGCATTTGGCGCTATGGTAGGTTGGGGTTGGGTAGTACTGGCTGGCGGCTGGATTTTATCTGCTGGTACGTGGGGCGCGATGTTAGCGTTTTTGCTGGGTGGTTTGGCAGTGATACTGATTGGTGTGACTTACGCTGAGCTCGCTTCATCAATGCCTATCACGGGCGGTGAGCATACTTATACCCACCGAGCATTAGGGGTCAATGTCTCCTTTATCTGCTCATGGAGTATTCTATTTGGTTATTTCTCAGTCGTCGCATTTGAGGCAGTCGCCTTGCCGACGGTGGTTGAGTATTTTATTCCCAATTATAATCAGGGTTATCTTTGGACGATCGCTGGTTGGGATGTCTATGCCACTTGGGTAGGTGTGGGGATGCTGGGATCAGTGATTGTCACATGGCTGAATGTACGAGGTATGGAAGTCAGTGCATGGTTCCAAAAAACAGCGGTTGTAGGGATCTTGTTTGTCGGTATATTACTGTTCATTGGTGCGGCATTATATAATCCTGCGACATCGACTGCGATACAAGCTCCGGCGTTTATTGGTGGCGCTGCTGGCGTGATGGCAGTTATCGTGATGGTGCCCTTTATGTTCGTCGGCTTTGATGTGATTCCACAAGCGGCTGAAGAGATTGATTTAACCCGTCCTAATATCGGTAAATTCCTAATCGTATCAATCACGATTGCGGTACTTTGGTACATCGCAGTTGCATGGAGTGTGGGTACCACATTGCCATTGATTCAAGCCGAAAACTCTACGTTGGCGACCGCTGATGCAATGACCAATGCGTGGCATGGTAAATGGGCCGGTATTCTATTGGTTATCGGTGGTGTATTAGGTATTTTATCAAGCTGGAATGCGTTCTTGATTGGTGGTAGTCGTCTACTATATGCAATGTCAAAAGCGCATATGTTGCCAGCATTCTTAAGTAAATTACATCCAAAATATAATACACCTGTTAATGCGATTTTATTGATTGGTGGTTTAGCCACGCTCGCGCCATTATTTGGTCGCAAAATGTTGGTTTGGATTGTTGATGCTGGTGGTTTTGGTATCGTCATTGCTTATACTTGTGTTGCTATCTCTTTCTTAGTATTGCGCTACCGTGAGCCTGATATGGTACGTCCATTTAAGATACCTGCAGGTAAACTGGTGGGTATGATCACGATCGCACTAAGCTTTGGCTTATTGGCACTATACATGCCAGGTATGCCATCTGCGCTTACCGCTATCGAGTGGTGGATTTTCTTCGGTTGGACAGTGTTAGGTGTGGCGCTATATGGTTATGCAACCATTAAGTACCCTGGCAAAAGTGAAGCCATCATGGCAGAAGAATTGCGCGAATTAAAAATCGTGAATCAGCTGTGGTTGAAAGACAATCCACCAAAAAGTTAACTCTATTTAAAATATCCATTAAAAAAGCCTAACGTCAAACGTTAGGCTTTTTCTGTTTTAGGACAGGAATAGAATGTTTAGATTAATGCATTCATTTTATGCGCTAGCTTTATTACGAATCAGCTTATAGTTTAAGAATTCAGTAATACCTAACGTGCCTAGCTCGCGACCAAAACCTGAGCGCTTAACACCACCGAATGGTGTATTGGCTTCACTACCAGATGGGGCGTTGATAGTGACCATACCCACTTCTAATTTCTCAGCAATTTCTGCGGCCAGTTCTGGACTTTGCGTTTGGATAGAAGCACCGAGACCAAACGGCACATCGTTAGCGATTTGGATGGCATGGTCGACATCACGAGCTTTATAGATGACGGCGACAGGGCCAAATAGCTCTTGACGATAGACATCCATTGATTCCGTCACATCCGTTAGTACAGCTGGCGCAAACCAAGCACCTGGCTTATCTTTTACTATGCCGCCTTCTACTAAAACAGTAGCACCTGCGTGAATGGCGCTATCTAGCTGCTTTTGAAGACCATCAGCAGCCGCTTTAGAAGACATTGGTCCCATAAACGTCTGCTCGTCTAATGGGTCTGCCAATGTCATGGCACGTACGTTATCAGTGAATGCTTGAACGAATTGATCATACACGTCATCGACGATAATTAGGCGTTTAGCGGCATTACAGGCTTGGCCGACATTACCAAAACGACCTGAGATGGCTCTTTGTACGGCTTTTTTGATGTCTGCATCAGCAGTAACGATAAAGGCATCAGACCCACCAAGTTCTAAGACAACTTTTTTGAGTGCGCCGCCAGCTTCTTTTGCAACCGCTTGACCTGCGCGCTCAGAACCCGTCAATGAAACACCCTGTACGCGCGTGTCATTGATGATGGTCGCTGACTGCTCGTTGGTCGCAAAGATATTGTTATAAACCCCATCAGGCATGCCTGCGTCTTTCATGATATCGACGATAATTTCGGCTGTCTTAGGGCATTGCGGTGCATGCTTTAGAATAATAGTGTTACCCGCCATGGCGTTTGGCGCGACGAAGCGAGCTACTTGATAGTGTGGATAGTTCCAAGGCATGATGCCTAGTAATGCGCCTACAGGGCGTTTCTCTACAGAAGCTGTTCCTGTATCAACGTCGATGGTGTTAGGGGCTAATAGCTGCTCAGCATTGTCTGCATAATAGCGATAGATATCAGCGACCAGACCAATCTCACCTTTTGCTTGAGCGACTGGTTTACCCATCTCATTGGCGACGATACGTGCTAGCTCTTCTTGACGGTCAAGATAGATATCAGCGACTTTATGAAGTAGTGCACTGCGTTCATTTAGTGGAACATGACGCCAGCTTTGATAAGCTGTGTCCGCTTGCTCAATCACTTGTTGGATATCTTGTTCGGTTGCCGTAGGGTAGGTGGCTTCGAGTTCGCCTGTGGCTGGGTTATTTACTTGATAATCGCTCATAAAAAGTCCTTTTGTTTACATTTTATTTTTGGTTATGTTTAAAAACTTATATTTAGAAAGCCATATATAAAATACATAAATCTCGTTATTGCGCGTTGGCGATAGGCTGCTGCTGAGTAATACAGTGAATATTGCCGCCGCCAAACACAATCTCTTTCGTTCGTACTCCAACTACCTGATGCTGAGGGAAGATTTTTTCAAGCTGCTCAATCGCTAAACTGTCATTAATATCATCATATTGCGGCACAATGACACCGCCGTTACAAATGAGAAAGTTAGCATAAGAGGCGATACAAATATCGTCCGTATTACGAGATTTGGCATCTTCAGACTGAGTAATATCAGCATTGTCAGGCAAGGTTACAGAATGCTTAGTACAGCACAGCTTATGCACTTTTAACTGCCGACCTTTGGCATCAGTCATCTCTGAAAGCTGCTGATACGCCTTTTGCGTGGCTTCATAGAATGGATGTTCAGTATCATCAGTAAATAAGCAGACCACTTCGCCAGGTCTCGCAAAGCAGGCAATATCATCAATGTGCCCAGTGGTCTCGTCGGGATCGATACCATCATCAACCCACAGCACTTTTTCGACATTTAGATGTGATTTCAGCATGTCTTCGATTTGTACTTCATTTAGATGTGGGTTTCGCCCAGGACTGAGCAAGCACATACGGGTGGTCAATACTGTACCTTCGCCATCGACATGAAACGCGCCGCCTTCTAACACAAAGTCGTCAGTACGATAACGCGGAATATCTAAGTGTTCGCACAGTCTCTCAGCGAGCTTGTCGTCGTCATCCCAAGGCGTATAAAGACCATCATAATCGCCGCCCCATGCATTAAATGTCCAATCACACGCACGCATATCGCCAGCATCATTGATTAAGAATGTCGGAACGGTATCACGCGCCCACGCATCATTGCTTGGCATGGCTATCACATCGATATTATCAGGCAATTGCGCACGGCAAGCATCAAAATCATCAGCGTTGACCAAAATGCCAACCTCACTGAACTGTCTGATGGCAGTAGCAACATCTGCATAGGCTGCTTGTGCGGGGACGGCTTTCTGTCGCCAATTGTCTTCTCGATACGGCCATACCATCCAGACTTTTTGCATCGATGCAAATTCTGCAGGCATATAAAAGCCATCTTGTTTGGGGGTCGAACCTGTCAGTAATCTGGACATAAAGTCACCTTATCGCACTCAAGTGGTTATAGAAATAGGGAGAATGGGTTAGCCGTGCGTGAGTAATGTGCCATACATTGATGGACGACGGTCGCGGAACACGCCCCATTGACGACGCTGTTCCGCCAGTGCATCCAGATCAAACGTGGCCATGATAAATTCGCTTTTATCGGTCGAGGCTTCTTGTATAATCTCGCCGCGGCCATCAGTGATAAACGAGCTACCATAAAACTGCATGGTGCTGTCCGTACCATTTTGGCTGATGGTTTCTTCACCAATACGGTTGGAGGCAATAACCGGCATGAGGTTAGCCGCAGAGTGTCCTTGCATACAGCGCTGCCAGTGGCCCGTTGAATTGATATTTAGGGTTGGCTCATCACCAATAGCGGTCGGATACAGCAGCATCTCTGCACCCATGAGAGCCATGCTACGTGCGCATTCAGGGAACCACTGATCCCAGCAAATACCCACACCGATTTTGCCGTACTTAGTGTTCCAAACTTTAAAACCAGTGTCACCAGGTGTAAAGTAGAATTTCTCTGCGTAAGGGATACCATCTGGAATGTGAGTTTTGCGATAGGTGCCCAGTATTTCGCCATCGGCATCAATAATGGTTACACTATTAAACATCGCATTGCCTGATTTTTCATAAAAGCTGATAGGCAGTACCACTTCAAGCGACTTTGCCAGTTCTTTGAAATGATTGATGGCCGTATTGTGTTCGACTTCGGTAGCCAAATTGAAGTATTCAAAATCATGTACTTGGCAAAAATAAGGGGTCTCAAATAACTCTTGTAGCAAGATGATATTGGCACCAGCTTTCGCAGCTTTAATGACCAATGCAGTGGCTTTATCAATGTTTTCTTGTTTGTCCCAAGTGCAGGCTATTTGAGTGCTGGCAACAGTAACTGATCGCATGGTGTAGCTCCTTGATTATAATTTATCTTTTGTATGAACAAAATAAAGCGTAATAAAAGTAAGGTTTGGTCATAGTAACGGCTTAAATAGTGATGTATTTAAACCGTATTGTGATTAAGAAGTTATTTAGCAGTGAGAGTAGCAGTAGCAGCTTCTTTACTCACTATCTAGCGTTAAGCCATCATAAAACCAAGTCCTAAGAAGGTAACAACCGATAGCACAGCACCAAGCATCGCATAAGGGAACTGAGTGAAGGCATGCTGCATGGGTGAACAACCAGCACCTTGTGCGGCTAATAGTGATGAATCACTAAAGAAGCAAGCATGACTACCAAATGAAGACGCTGATAACAAAGCACCGATGACCAATGGCGTGCTAACACCTAGCGCTGCTGCTACTGGGAATACAATCGGCATGGCAAGGACGTATAGGCCCCAGCTTGATGAGGTCGCAAAGGTTAAGAAAGCCATGACAGCGAAAATAACAGCAGGGAAGATAATAATCGTCATATGCGGTGAGATAGCGTCAATGACATACATGGTCATACCAAGCTCGTCGTTAATGGCTTTCAAAAAGAAACCACCAATAACGGTCGATAATGGATACAACATGACCTTAAAGCCTGTAAAAATAGACTCTACTTGGGTCTCAAAACTTAAAAGACCTTGTGCCCAATAGACCATCACGGTCACAAAACAGGTTAGCAATGCGCCTCTTAATAAATCCACTTCAAAGTAAATAGTTGAGACGATAAGCAAAATCATTGGGAATGCAAAGTTAAAAATATTGGCTTTGAATGATAAAGTACGTTTGGCTTTAACATTTGAAACCAATTGTTCATCGACAAAATCTTCTGGAACAGGATTGCCTTCTTTTGCGCGTTTCTCTGCACGTTTCATTGGGCCCCAGTCGCCTAAGATACCGTAAGCCACCAAGAACACGATAATCAGGGCAAACCAAGCATAAGCCATGAATGGAATAGAGCTGATGTAAAGAGACATACCAGCGCCATCTGCTGCTACGCCATTCTCTTCTAATAGGCCTGAAAAGTAGACGGCCCATGTTGAGATAGGAACGATTACACACATAGGGGCAGCGGTAGAATCGACAATATAAGCGAGCTTTTCACGGGATACACCATAAGTATCCGTTAGTTTTTTGACCGAGGTAGAAACGGCCAAACAGTTTAGGTAATCATCGATAAAGACCACAACGCCCAATGCAAAGGTTGCGAGTAACGATTGTCTGCGTGATTTAATAATTCTTTTGAGCCATTCACTAAAGCCATCTAAACAGCCACTCACTTCCAGCAGTTGGATAAGACCACCCATAAGACCACAAACGAGCACGATCCAAATGATGGTTTCGTTACCGAGTACGGCTGAGATATTATCTGCAAAAGGAGAGACTAAATCGAATGGATTGAGCATGACAAGGCCAGCAACACAGCCTGCAATCATTGACTCAAAGGGGCGTCTGGATACGATGGCAATGACTAGTACCAGCATGGTCGGCAGTAGGGAGAGGATGCCCCAAGATTCTGATGCATCGCGGGTGGATGATAACCAGACAAAGGCAAGATAGATGGCGATTCCCACTACGACAGTGAGAAAAACTCGTTTGTTATGATACTGTCCTTCAACAGCATCATTAAGTTTCATGTTCATGGTGACTTTCCTTGTGTGACATTATGGCTTATATAGAGAAGATCCTGTTTTAAGGTGATAATCGATAGGAAGTACGAGTGGACTTCCTGTCGAGTTAGTAATAACAATCTGTTGCATTAATGGCTTCAAAGTCTTGCTTGTCATTAAGCAGAAAATTGAAGCCATTACGTTATTTATAAGCCAGTCGTGTCTTTTAGCGCGTACCACCATGATCCCATCATAGAGTAAGGTACTCGTAGTGCGCGACCACCAGGGAAAGGAATCCATGGAATTTTTGCAAACGTGTCAAACTCTTTGGTATTGCCATTGATAGCATCAGCCAATATCTGTCCAAACAGATGTGAGCCTGTCACGCCATGTCCACTATAACCGTGTGCAAAAAACACGCGATCATGTAGCTTGCCCATCTGCGGCACCCGTGAAAAAGACAATGCAAAGTTACCGCTCCATGCATAGTCAATTTTGACATCGCGCAGCTCTGGGAAAATCTTATTCATGTTGGGTCTGATTTTTGCGGTGATATCAGAAGGATCTTGACCACCGTAGACCGTACCACCACCAAACAACATACGCTTATCTGCTGACAGACGATAGTAATCAAGGATATAGCGGACATCTTCGACACAGACGTCAGTTGGGAGCAGCTTGTCTGCTAAGTCACCTAATGGTTCGGTGGCGATAATTTGTGTCGATACGGGCATGACTCGGTCAGTTAGCTTAGGAATGACTTTGTTTAAGTAAGCGTTACCGCACATAACGGCTTGCTTACAAGTGACCGTACCAAACTCAGTAATGACCTTGATATGATCATCAGCATATTCAACATCAACGACTAAGGTGTTTTCATAAATAGTGCCGCCACGTGATTCAATGGCAGCCGCTTCACCAAGTGCAAGATTTAGCGGATGAAAATGTCCACCTGAGTGATCGATAACCCCGCCTACATAGGCCTCTGACTTGATATGTTCTTGCATACCATATTTGTCTAGCATTTCACGGTCATGCATACCATGGCTTTCCCACAGTGCATGTGTTTTCTGCAAGTCTCTTAACTGCCCGTTGTTTAAGGCGGCAAAGATATTCTTTTCTTTCAAATCGCAGCTGATGTCGTAGTCTTGGATTAGTCGACGAATGATTTTGCCACCGCGTGTGACGAGCTGACCGACAAAATCGGCGTTTTGTTGACCATAAGAGCTTTTGATTTTTTCTAAGCTCGCATTCAGACCGTTGACAATCTGACCACCGTTACGGCCTGATGCACCCCAACCAATCTGTGCACCTTCTAGCACGACCACTTCGTGATCTGTCTCCATGAGATGCAGAGCCGTTGATAGGCCACTATAGCCACCACCCACCACGCAGATTTCTACATGAATGTCATTTTCTAGCGTTGGTCTATCTGGTTTAGGATTGCGACTGGCAGCATAGTAGCTATCAGGATACTGTCCTTTATCTGAATAATGCGGGATATTGCGCGTGTTATTAGACGGTTTGCTATTTGACATATTAGACATCCTGTAAATAGGTGAGGTATTCAAGATTGGTGACTTGCTGAGAGAAGCGTTTGGCTTCTTGCTTTTTAACCGCAATCAGCAGTTCAATCATTTCGCTTGGGAATAAGGCATCAATGACGTCGCTGTTTTCAAACTGACGAATGGCTGAGAGCCAATCTAACGGTAAGGTTTTGAGGTCTTCTTCATTATAAGTAATGCTATTGATTGGTTCAGGTGCTTCCAGTTTGTTTTCGATACCATACAGCATACCTGCCAGTACTGCACTACAGACGAGATAAGGGTTGGCGTCAGCGCCAGAGACACGATGCTCAATACGGCGCGCTTTTGGATCACCACCTGGGATACGTACGGCTGCTGTGCGGTTTTCATAACCCCATGACACATTGTTCGGTGCCAATGTGCCTGGTGCAAAACGGCGATAGGAGTTGACATGTGGTGCAAACAATAACGTGCAATCTGACATGGTCTTCAATAGCCCTGCAACGGCATGACGTAGTATATCCGAGCCTTCCGTTGAGCCATCATCAAAGACATTGTTGCCATCTTTATCTAATAAGCTGCAATGTACATGGAAGCCATTGCCTGACTGTAGACCAAACGGTTTTGCCATAAAGGTGGCGGTTAGCTTGCGACGAGCTGCTACTGCTTTGACAACTTGTTTGAATAGGATGGCATCATCGGCGGCTTTTAACGGATCATCAACATGGAGTAGGTTAATCTCAAACTGACCACAGCCATTCTCAGCTAATGCCGCATCAACAGGAATATCGAGTTTCTCGCACTGAGCATAGACTTCGTCTAAAAACTCATCAAACTGTAATAAATCATTGATGCTTAGAATAGAGGTTTTGTTTAATCTCAGGCCGCTTTTTGGACGAATAGGTGGTTTTGGTGTCTCGCCTTCTGTGTAGTCCACCAAATAAAACTCAAGCTCAGTCGCCATGACTGGGGTCAAACCAAGCGCTTTGAATTTTTTGCTGATGTAGTCCAAAACGTGTCTGGCATCACCGTAATACGGTTCATTGTCTTCGGTATAAAGCCAAACAGGTAATAGCGATGAGGCTGCACTGGTATTAAGAAGGGGATAAGCGGCACGACCTGTAGGACGAGCAATGGCATCAATATCACCATTACATTGAGAGGACTCGATGACGTCTGCACCCCAAATATCGACGCCTAAAATAGATAGAGGCAATCGGATGCCACCAGCTTGTGCTTTGTCCATTTGGTTAAATGGGATACGTTTACCGCGAAGTAAGCCGTTGATATCACCTGCTGCAACATATACATATTCAGTTTTACTTGCAGATGTGATGGTTCCGTTGGTCGTCGTCATGTTGTTCATCCCTGTCAGTTTTTGAAATATTTGGATTGGCCTTGCTGATTTTGTTCACGATATGAAGCACTTAACGTATTTCGGGATACTGTCTATCAACTTTCTAAATGTATAAAAAATGTTCTTTGTCATAAAGATGTCTTTTAATATATGGATGAAGGTTATAGTTGTCAATATTTATTTTTAATTACCTAAAAGTAATTTATATAACTCATATAAACCTATTTAATCGACAATGAAGTTTATAGTTTACATTTGCTAGGTAGTTATGATAAATTTTAGTTAAGTTAAATACCGCAGTATCTGGACATCTAGGTACAGATATCACATTTAGGGAAAATCACATGTCTACTTCTAGACCTATCATCGCTATCGTCTCGTGTCACAAAATGGTGGACGGCCAGCCAGCCCAAGCGGTATATCAAAAATATATCGATGCTATCCAACATTATGGTGGCAATCCAATATTGCTTCCCTATACGGCTGCTGACAGCGAGAATTTTGATGCATTGGTCGCGCTGGCAGATGGTATTGTCTTGACAGGGAGTTATAGTAATGTCGCACCGATGCGTTATGGCGCATCGCATGTAGAAGAAAAGCAGGATTTAAATCGTGATGAGCTAAGCTTTAAACTACTGGCTTATTCAGCGGAATCTGGCACACCTTTATTAGCAGTATGTCGAGGTTTGCAAGAGATGAATGTGCATTTCAATGGCACGCTATACCCTGATTGGCGTGAAGTAGAAGGGTTCTATGAGCAGCATTTAGAAGACAATACCCAGCCGCTGGAAGTGCAATATCAGCCAGTACATGACGTCATTATTCAGCCTGAAGGGAAGCTTGCAGCATTTGGTGACGAGTGGCACGTTAACTCGTTACATAAGCAAGCCATCAATAAAGTGGGTGAGGGTTTGTTTGTAGAAGCGCTGGCACGTGATGGATTGGTAGAGGCGATTAGCTTAATAGAACATCCGTTTATGATTGGTGTACAATGGCATCCTGAGCTGAATTATGCACAAGATGGTTTTTCCAAATTTTTATTTACGGAATTTATTCACTATGCCAGTCAAACAAAATCCTGATAACGATATCCCAGAAAATGACGAGGTAATCTCTGTTGAAGAACAGGAGGTGCCTGAATCGGTTGAAAAGCCAGAAGAGAATATCGGTAAAAAAATCAATCAACTACGGCTTACCAAAGGCTTTTCACAGCGTAAACTGGCGAGACTGGCAGGACTGACCAATACCTCAATCAGTGCTATCGAGCGTAATAAGGTTAGCCCTGCTGTCAACACGCTAAAAGCGATCTTGCAGGTGCTGGATTCTGACCTCAATACTTTTTTTAGTGACGAGTGGAAAGAGCGTAAGGACAGAGTCGTCGTTACGCCAAAAGACCTCATAGAGATTAGTGAGCCAAACAGTCGGGTCTCCATCAAACAGGTGTTTAATGGCAGTCCGATCAAGAATTTAGGTTTTTTGATTGAGGTGTATCAGCCGAACAGTTCGACTGAAGATAGGATTTCTCATGAAGGTGAGGAGATTGGTACAGTCATCGAAGGCAAGATTATTATCCGTATCGATGATACTACCTACCTGTTAAATGAAGGCGATAGCTACGTGATTAAAACCTGTCATCCGCATACTTTTATCAATCCAAGCAATGCCATCACTCGCATCGTCAGCGCGCATACGCCAGCGACATATTAATTGGAAGGGTGGCGGCTGGTAAGAACGGGCACGGCACTATCTATAGGCGCACAGTCAGTAGATAGCTGAATATTTATAACAGGCTTTCTAAGTATCTGTCTCTTTTGAGAGGTTGGCTGCTTCAGAAAGCCTTTTTTTAGCAGGTTCTGTGTTTGCTAGCGAATCGCTATGTTTTGCCCTAGCATCATAAATTTTGGCTTTATTATTTGTCGTATTGGCAGTGGGTTTCAAATACTTCTTAATTCTTCTTACCGCTGCTGCATCGGCTTCCGCTTGCTCTTCGGCCAGCGCCATATCACTTAGATTTTGATAAACCTTGAGGGTTTCCTCAATCATCTCACGCATCGTGAATTTGTTCGTCATTTCAGGGCGAGTGACGCTTTCCAACTGGTTTCTAACCGCTTTACAGAGGGAAGTCGCGTTGTATTTTTTGACCAATCCTTGCGGGTAGAGTGGTTGTAGGATTTCGCTAAAGGCCGCTTGATCCCAACCAATGACAGGAGTGCCTAAGTGAATCGCTTGCAGCGCGTTGATACCAATAGACTCGGGCTCATTGGCCAGTGCCATCACGATATTTGCCGCCGATAGCCACTCTCGCATATCATTGCGTTTACTACCCACGTAAGTGATGCGTTCCGCCAGACCTAAGGTATTGGTGCGTTGGCGAAAGTCTTCATGCGCCACATCGCCATCTTTATAGTCATCGTCCATGATAATGACATGGATGTTAGGGAATTGCTCTTGTAAATTACCTAAAATATCAATCAACCACTCTTGACCATATTCATTGCCGATAATGGTTGGAAATATCAGCCACTTTTTGTGCTCAAGCTCTGGGTATTCTGCAAAGGTGTGACGTAGCCAATAGACTGAGGGATTGTGCCGATAGGGATAGCGGCGAGTATCAATACCTCGATAGATACGTTTGATAATTTTTGGTGCGGTATCTTCACGGCGTAGTCGGTGTTTTAGATAGTTAGTAACACTGTCAGATACGGTAATAAGCGTGTCGACATTGAGCAGTGCTTGTGAGTATCTATTGATAGGGTAAAAGCCATACATGGTCGAGACCAGTTTTGGCATGCGTTTGACACGTGCACGGCGCAATGCTAAATGTACAATCCATGCTGGCGTACGCGAGTGCGCATGAATGACGTCGGGCTCGTACTTTTCAATCAAATGGCGTAGTGGGGCAACTTGGAGTAGTGATAACCAAGACTTTTTATTCATTTGCAACTGGTGATAGATATTGCCGTCACGCTTGAGGCGTCTGACTAGATCATTGTCTTCATCAGCGCTTGAGACGATGATAGAGGTATGTCCATTTTTGACCAATGCGCGCCCAAGATGAAAAATACCGCGCTCGGATTCATCATGCTTCAAAGACGACAGTAAGCGCATAACTTTCATAATAGCGTCGATCACAGGTTAGTAATATCAAGTTGCTATTGTCAGTTAAAAGCAGTAAAAACTCAACCATCAAGGTAAAGTTAAAGCGTTTGTTTTTCAGAGCGAGGAGTAAGTCTGCCATAGATACAACGCTGAAAACGCTTATCGACGTTTTTGTAGATGTTCAGCATTGGGCAGTACTTGTTTTTCACTCAAGTATTTCCAGTAGCGCTGCGGCAGATACTGTTTGTGCAAACGGGGGTTTTTACGCTCTTTGATATTGACATTAGTGAAATATCCTTGCCAAAACTTCTGGTAACGCTGCTCGTCCTCGCTATGGATACTGGCAGGGTTACGCAATACCGCATCATCAAGGTCAGTAATAGTTTGCAGTATGGCAGGGCGTGACGGTGTACTTTGGCTTTTGTCATAATAAATCCCAAATCCGCGACTGATGTCATAAATGGCCCAATGCTGGTCTTGATAGCGCTGACGGAAGTGCTCACCAATCAATGGCAATACATTGAAATCAGGCTCCACTCGCGCAAAATATATATCATCAGTGGTATGCTCAAAACGCACAAATGCCTCCATGCGGTGTTTTTCACGACCCACAGATTTGACCGTCTGCACCAATTCAAGGACATCTAAATTACCCAAATCTTGCATGATAGAGCGGTTAGGGTAGTCGATGGCATATTTGACTACTTGAAACAGAGTAGTACCGATATTATCCTTTTCTGATAAAAATCCCCAAAGCATATTGCGCATACCTGAGCGCCCCAATAGCTTATTCAGTTTTGTGAGGACACGCTCGGCTTTGTCTTCATCAGTTACCACGCTGGTTGCTTGAGCAATTAATGAAGGTACGTAACAATCTTGCGCTATGAGCTGTAATGCGGAATCGTGTTGTAATTTATGCTCATAGGCATGATAGACCGCACTCAGCCAACCTTCAAAACTTGGCTCATAAAGCACAATACTAGGCGTTACTTGGCCGATAGAGTAAGTTTTGTTTTGAACAAGTACTGACATTAGCTGCCCTCAGAAAACAGTTGACGTGTAGTGGCTTATTTTAAGAATCAATTTTACGAATAAACTTTATTCTTACATTTAAAATAAGGCCAGCTGCCCGCTACGCTGATCTTTAAACTTGGTCTGCGTCTGTGCCAGCACATATTGACGGAAGTTATCACGGGTCAAGTGGGCAAGGTGTTCATTTTTACCAGTAGTCGCGATGAAGTATTTGGCACGATTGACGGCCGCTCCCATCTTTTTGAGATGATATAACGTCAGCTGATTAAACTTGCGCGCTTTCACTATTTTTTTAGCCGTTTTGGTACCAATACCGGGTATACGAACAATCATCTCATAAGTTGCAGTTTGAATATTGACAGGGAAGTGCTCACGATGGCGTATCGCCCAAGCCAGTTTTGGGTCACAGTCCAAATCTAAAAATGGCGAGTCCGGCTCAACGATTTCATGTGCACCAAACCCATAAAAACGCATTAACCAATCTGCCTGATAGAGACGATTCTCTCGCACCATAGGCACCGGCGTTCCAATCGCTGGCAGACGATTATCAGACAGCATCGGTACATAACCTGAGTAGTAGACACGCTTTAGATCATACGTTTTATAGAAGTGGCTCGATAGCTGGATAACCTGCAAGTCGGTCTCATTACTGGCACCCACAATCATTTGACTGGTTTGACCTGCTGGCGTGAATTTTGGCGCTTTTTTATGGGTTTTACGGCTCTCACGGATGGTGATAATCTCTTCTTTTACCGTCTCCATAGGCACTTTTAATTGCTCATGTGATTTTTCTGGCGCAAGCAACGCTAGGCCAGATTTGGTTGGAATTTCAATATTAACGCTCAAACGGTCAGCGTAGAGTCCTGCTTCTAGTAGCAGCTCTTTTGAGGCACCGGGTATGGTTTTTAGATGGATGTAACCATTGAAGCGCTCACGGGTGCGCAGTAATTTAGCGACCTCAACCAATCGCTCCATCGTATAGTCGCCACTCTTAAAAATACCAGAACTGAGAAACAAGCCTTCGATATAGTTACGGCGATAAAACTGCATGGTCAAATCAACGACTTCTTCGACACTAAAGGCAGCACGTGGGGTGTCATTACTTTTGCGTGAGGTACAGTAAGCACAATCATAAATACAATGATTGGTCAGCAGGATTTTGAGTAGACTGACACAGCGGCCATCTTCGGTATAGCTATGGCAGATACCTGTCGCTGAGGCATCACCGAGACCGCCGCCTTGGTTCTTGCGTGTACCAGCGGAGGAAGAGCAGGAAACGTCATACTTAGCAGCGTCAGCTAAGATGTTGAGTTTGCCCTGTAGTCGTTCATAATTGATGGTTGCCATAAGCGGTATTTACCAATGCATTAATGAGAAACTATTTTAACAAAATTAGCGTTAAGTCATTGTAATTATAGCTAAAATTAAGAAATTAAACGACAACGGTTGTCGCCTTTGATTATCAAACTCATGTGTTGTTAGGATTAACGAGAAGTACAGGGATTAGGCAAAGTTCGAACCACTTCTTCTGAGAAGTATTCTTTGACAATGAGACGTCCTTTTTTATCAAACTCAACATTGTACCTGGGGTAAGCCGCAAAAGGATCAGGATCATAGGTGAAAGGTAAAGCAATTTCTTTATCTGAAAAAAATCGGCTAGCCATCCATAACTGTTTGTCATGATCATATGCAACGCTACATCGACTATTTAGATCAAAGTTGAAATAACGACCAAAGTCCTGCTCTTTATCGCCACGCCCAAATAACATATTGGCACCGCACGGATTGCCACAACCAATATAGACATGATAGTATCTTTATCGATTTTTTTAAGCGAGGTATGATTCCAGCCGTAGCTACCGATTCCGTCCATAAGCAGAGTTTCTTTTACTTGGCCGCCTTCCAAGGTTTCGCTTTTAAGAACATAACCATCATCACAATATCCATGACCATCTTTACTCATATACGCAGTACAAATTTTCGACATATAAAAGCGATCGTCAAATTTTGATTCGGCGGATTTAGCCCAAGATGTAGCGCTTAAAATACAGCCGAAAATAATAAAAGCCAATGAAGATAAAGAGGCGAAGTTGTACATGCTGATAATAACCGAATATTTGTTCTGAATTAAAGGCACTATAGCAAAAGATTGGTTATTGAGAAATGATAAAGGTGAGTGCAAGTATTACGAATAGTAGGCTGAGTGAGCGTGACAATGTACCTACGGTATATAAGCCAGCTATAGTTTATACAAAAAATTGCTCAGCCAATAATCCAAACACCAAGCTGCCTACAATACCCAAAATACCAAGCAGTATAAGATGAATAGCCAGTATCGTTAGTATCTGTGATTGGCTTTCTTTAACCTCGATAGAATAGAGGCTTAAATCAATATCTGCTAAAGGTATGGCATTTCCTACAGTTGCTTGCAGTCTTGAGGTGCTTGATCCTGATACTAGCTTCAACTCGTAATGACCAGCTTCCGCCCGAAAGGTGAACAGCTCCATTCTACCAGTGGTAAAATTATTTGAGCGTGGAGATAGTATTGAGGGATTAAGCTTAATATTTTTGCCAGTAGTTGTACTTGAGATATGAGGTTGGAACTGAGCCAGTGGTATTTTTTTAAACACAGGGCCTTTATGCCAAATAGCATAAATACCGGATTTGGAGACAGTGAAATTACCAACGCTATCATGGTAGGGTAGCGCTAATAATACGTCGCCATTGAATGCATTTCTAAGCAGTTTTATTGCTTTGAATACTGTAAATATGCCCACGGGAACAATGAGGAATAATAGTATTTTAATGGACAGTACGCTCATTATTTATATTCCTCAATGATTGAAAACTTGGCAATTTAAAAAAAGGTCTTGCTGGCTAGAGATTTAGCCCACAAGACCTTTAATAGTAATTCCTGCTTATTTATTTCTAATATCAATATAAAAGGTCAGTGCGACCTTTATTGTACCTTAGCACGTATCACTACAGTCTGGGTTGCACTGGCATCTAGATTGACCAAGTCCCATTTAAGACCAGAGTAATTCACTTGCGTCGCGGCCGTATTACTCATTGGTTGAATCACTTGATAGCTGTTGCCATCCGTAGTTGCAAGGGTTGGCAGTAAACTGTTTAGCGATACCAACTGAATGCCATTCGGTAGCGAAACCATTGCATTGATACCGTTTACTAGTTGATTGGTGGTATTGGTATAAGTGGTGTGGTACTCAATAATATCACCTTGAGCAATATGATTGGCAGGCACTGCTATCTCACGGCCTTCTTTATTCTTTAATATTTTCATGACCTTGGTTTGTGCATTGACGACATCAGGCTTACTAAAGCTTGGGGTCAGTTGTAGGGTCTCTAAAGAGACCATATTAGCTGTTTGATCGGTAAAGGTTGGGCTAATCGCTGATTGGTTAAGCGTTGATTGATTCAGCGTCGATGAGCTGGTCATGACTTGAATGGCAGTTGATGCATTCATCACTGGCAATTGAGTAGCAGACCCGACAGGCAGTACTTGCTTTACGTTATTAAGTGGTGTGGTGATAACGTTCACTTTGGCAACGGCGTTAGTCCCCTGATTGGTCACAGGCACACTAGTGACGGTGGTGCTGGCTTGAGAGATGATAGTATCGTTAGCACTCTGACGAACGACATAGCTTGGGGTTGTTGTTACTTGAGTCACAGCGTAAGGCATGCCGTCCTGCATGGTGATGCCATTAGGTGTTGCAGTGATAGTCGCGGTGTTACCATCAGAGTACTGCTCAACCACAGTTGTGCTGCCGCTAGCTGATTGATTAATGGTTATTTCAGGCGCAGCATGTGCTGAGGATACGGCAAGTAAAGTGCCTGCGACAATCGAAGAGATAGCAGTGGCTATTGATGTTTTTTGAACCGCTATTTTTTTGGTGATAACCAGTGATGCTGCAAAATCCATATTCATAAAAGACTCCTTTAAAGTAATAGTAAGTGAAGCAGTAGATAACGTGTAGACAAAAAACCCTCGTTATTTGACACTATAGCGCATGTCAAATAACGAGGGTATCAGTATTTATAATAGCCAAGGTCAATCATTCAGCCATCATTGTTTTTCGTAAGATGTTAGGCCAAATGATGGAGCGATACTAGTTGTATATGACTTTCATAATTTCATATTCGACCACGCCCTTTGGCGTTTCAATACGGGCTTCATCGCCTTCTGATTTACCGATAAGACCACGAGCGATTGGCGAGTTGACAGAGATTTTACCCGCTTTAAAGTCCGCTTCGTCATCACCAACGATTTGGTATTGTTTTTCTTCTTCGGTGTCCATGTTTTCGATGATAACGCTCACACCAAATACCACACGACCTTCTTGTGGCAGCGTCGAAGGATCGATGACTTGCGCGCCGCCAAGCTTGGCTTCGATATCACGGATACGTGCTTCACAAAAACCTTGCTGCTCACGTGCTGCATGGTATTCAGCATTTTCTTTTAAATCGCCATGTTCGCGAGCTTCAGCAATAGAAGCCGTGATGCGTGGACGGTCGATACTTTTTAACTGTTTTAATTCGGCTTCTAGAGCCTCATGTCCTTGCGGAGTCATGGGATAACGTTGCATGTTTTTTCCTTAAACCAATAACACCACACCATCTCCTACTCTTAGTGAATAGTGAGATGGTGTTGGGATTATTACAATGGGTATAAAATATAAAAAGAGAGTGGTTTAGGCTGCACAACTGGCATACGAGTGGTTATGTATGAGCGTATTTATGCTCCACTAATGCATACTTAACCTTACGTAATAAAAAGCATAGTCGCAGTTTAGCCACTATGCTTTTTGGGTCTGTCTTTTCAAAGGTATTGTTTGATTAAAGCATTACTGTCATATAAAAACCAATTTCGCATGAGCTTTTACATAAGCCTGACTGTTATGCTTAATCTACTGAAATTATTCAGCCAAGTCAATAGAGCTAAGCAATAGTCTTTGCTTGTTCATGTAAATCTTGTAGCTTATAAACTTCGAATGGCAAGTCAATCGAATAAGATTTGCAGATTGCATCTGCCGCGCCCAATGTCGTGACATAGAATACTTTACCTTGCAGCGCGCTGCGGCGAATAGAGAATGAATCCTCTTGTGCCTGCTTGCCCTCAGTTGTATTAATGATAAGGTCGATTTTACCATTTTTCAATGCATCGACGATATGTGGACGGCCTTCAGTGACTTTGTTAATTTGCTTGCACTCAATGCCAGCATCGCTCAGTATTTTTTGTGTACCAGTAGTAGACACAATGTCAAAGCCAAAGTCTACAAGCTGACGCGCGATTGGAGCGATTTGCGCTTTGTCACTGTCACGTACTGAGATAAAGACGGTTTTGGTTTCGCCTTCAGTCGGTAGACCTGGCAGACGCTCATTACTACCGATGATGGCTTTGTAGAACGCTTCACCAAAGGTTTTACCAACGCCCATTACTTCACCTGTTGATTTCATCTCAGGGCTCAAGATTGGATCGACACCAGGGAACTTAGCAAATGGGAAGACCGCTTCTTTAACGGCATAGAATGCAGGAACAATCTCTTTGGTAAATCCTTGGTCTTTGAGCGACGTGCCAGCCATGCAGCGAGCAGCGATTTGCGCCAATGAGGTGCCAATGCATTTAGAGACAAATGGTACGGTACGGGCAGCACGTGGATTGACCTCAAGAATATAAATAGTTTCACCTTTTACGGCAAACTGTACGTTCATCAGACCGATAACGCCCAGCTCTTTAGCCATAGCAATAGTCTGTGCGCGCATCACATCGCATAACTCTTTAGATAGCGAGTAAGGTGGTAGCGAACAGGCTGAGTCACCAGAGTGAACACCCGCTTGTTCGATATGCTGCATGATGCCGCCAATTACGACATCAGTACCATCACAGACACAGTCCACATCGACTTCGATGGCGTCATCTAAGAAGCGATCTAGCAATACTGGCGCTTCGTTTGATGCTTGTACCGCAGTGCGTAGATAATGTCTTAGCTCATCTTCGTTATAAACGATTTCCATCGCGCGGCCACCTAGTACATAAGATGGGCGTACAACCAATGGATAGCCAACGTCTTTTGCTTTAACCAAGCCGTCTTCTAAGCTAGTCGCTAAGGCATTGGTTGGCTGGACAAGGTTCAATTGCTGAATCATATGTTGGAAGCGTTCGCGGTCTTCAGCACGATCAATCGCATCAGGGCTAGTACCAATGATTTTGACACCAGCGGCTTCAAGGGCGCGAGCCAGTTTCAATGGTGTTTGACCACCGAACTGTACAATGACACCATCAGGATTTTCGATACGGACGATTTCTAGCACGTCCTCTAACGTGATTGGCTCAAAGTAGAGACGGTCTGAGGTGTCATAGTCAGTGGAAACCGTTTCTGGATTACAGTTGACCATGATGGTCTCGTAGCCGTCTGCACGCATCGCAAGGGCAGCGTGTACACAGCAATAGTCAAACTCGATACCTTGACCGATGCGGTTAGGACCACCACCGATAACCATGATTTTTTTGTTATTGGTTGGGTTGGCTTCACATTCGCTGTCATACGTTGAGTACATATAAGCGGTACTGGTAGAGAATTCTGCCGCACAAGTATCCACGCGTTTATAGACTGGATAGACGTTTAAATCCCAACGTTTTTTGCGTAGCTGTTTCTGAGAAACACCAAGCAATTTGGCCAGACGTAAATCTGATAAACCTTTACGTTTAAAGCGACGCAAGTTGTCTTCAGTTAAACCGCCAAAACCTAAAGTTTTAACTTGTGCTTCAGCTTTTACGATGTCTTCGATTTGTACCAAGAACCATGGATCGATTTTGGTAAGGTTAAAGACATCATCGACGCTCATACCGATACGGAAAGCATCAGCAATATAATAAATGCGTTCAGGCGTGGGAATGGTTAAGCGATTATGAATCTCGCTACGGGCTTTGTCAGTACTAAGGCTACCGTCTTTGATAGCGGCAAAGTCAATCTGCTCATCAAAACCATCATTGCCCGTTTCCATGCCGCGTAATGCTTTTTGCATAGATTCTTGGAAGTTACGGCCAATCGCCATCACTTCACCGACTGATTTCATCTGCGTTGACAAAACACTATCGGCTTGCGGGAATTTTTCAAAGTTAAAACGAGGTATCTTGGTCACAATATAATCAAGCGCTGGCTCAAAGCTTGCTGGTGTTTTGCCACCAGTGATGTCGTTTTGCAATTCATCTAAGGTATAACCAATCGCCAGTTTTGCCGCGATTTTGGCAATCGGGAAACCAGTTGCTTTTGATGCCAATGCTGATGAACGCGATACGCGTGGGTTCATCTCGATGACGACCATGCGACCTGTATCAGGGTTGATACCGAACTGTACGTTTGAACCGCCTGTTTCTACACCAATCTCACGCAGTACTGCCAATGAAGCATTACGCATGATTTGATATTCTTTGTCCGTCAGGGTTTGTGCTGGCGCAACGGTAATAGAGTCGCCGGTGTGCACGCCCATTGGGTCAAAGTTTTCGATGGCACAGATGATGATGCAGTTGTCGTTTTTGTCACGAACCACTTCCATCTCATATTCTTTCCAACCGATTAACGACTCATCGATAAGCAATTGATGGTTAGGAGACAAGTCAAAACCACGCTCACAGATTTCAATGAACTCATCACGGTTATACGCGATACCGCCACCTGAACCACCCATCGTGAATGAAGGACGAATGATACATGGATAGCCCATTTTTTCTTGGGTAGCAAACGCTTCTTCCATGGTTTCAGCAGTTTCAGCGCGTGGGCATTCAAGGCCGATACGCTTCATTGCTTTATCAAACAAGTTGCGATCTTCTGCCATCTCGATTGAGTCTTTAGTTGCACCAATTAGTTCGCAATCATACTTGGTTAATATGCCATGCTTATCTAAATCTAATGCACAGTTTAGTGCCGTTTGTCCGCCCATCGTTGGCAGGATAGCATCAGGACGTTCTTTGGCAATGATTTGCTCAACCGTCTGCCAAGTAATCGGCTCGATATACGTGGCATCAGCCATAACAGGATCGGTCATGATGGTCGCAGGGTTTGAATTGACCAAGATGACGCGGTAACCTTCTTCTTTTAGTGCTTTACACGCCTGCGCGCCTGAGTAGTCAAACTCACATGCTTGGCCGATGACGATAGGGCCTGCGCCAATGATAAGAATGCTTTTTATGTCGGTACGTTTTGGCATAGTTAGGGCTACCTTCGTTTGGGTTATATTTTGATTAATCTATATTTTTAATAAAACTGACAGTATTCTGGTTGATACAACTTGAACCACCATTAGTGATTCAAGCTTAATATTTATTATTCGCTACCAATGTTGATGCATTAAGCTTTGGCAGCTGCCATCATCTCAGCAAATTTATCAAACAATGGCGCGCAATCATGCGGACCAGGGCTGGCTTCTGGGTGACCTTGGAAGCTAAAGACTGGCTTGTTGGTCAGCTCGATACCTTGGTTGGTACCGTCAAATAGTGAGCGATGGGTAGATTTAACGTTATCAGGTAGCGTGTCTTCATCAACGGCGAAACCATGGTTCTGGCTGGTAATCATAACCGTACCAGCTGCCACATCTTGTACTGGATGGTTAGCACCATGATGGCCTGTTTTCATTTTGATGGTGTTTGCACCGCTGGCAAGACCGACCAGCTGATGACCTAAACAGATACCAAACGTTGGCACGTCAGTTTGTTCAATGATATGACGCACGCTGTCAATAGCGTAGCCACAAGCGGCAGGGTCACCAGGGCCATTTGATAAGAAGATACCGTCTGGATTCATCGCTAGCACGTCAGCGATAGGCGTTTGTGCTGGGACGACCGTTACGTGACAACCGCGATCGACGAGCATGCGTAGGATGTTGGTCTTGGTACCAAAGTCATAGGCGACTACGTTAAATTTGTGCTCAACGTGTGTGCCCAGTTGCTTGAAAAATCCGCCTGTACCGCTATCATGACTGCCAATGGCATCACGGTTAAGTAGGGTATCTGATAAATCCCACGTACCTGCTGTCCATTCGAACGTCTCTTTAGTACAGCATTCTTTTGCCAGATCCATGCCTTCAATACCAGCGAACTCTTGCGCCAATTTGATGGCTTGTTGCTCGTCATCACTGCTAATGGTCTCGCCATTAGAGGCTGTCATGATACAACCGTTTTGAGCGCCTTTATCACGTAGTAGACGAGTCAATTGACGGGTGTCAATCTCAGCGATTGCGACGGTATCATGGTTTTGTAAGTAATCACTCAATGATTCTGAGTTACGGAAGTTTGAGGTAACCATGGTGGCATCACGGATGATGAGACCGTCTGCCCATACTTGATGACCGTTACCAGACTCGGTGTCCTCGCTATTGGTACCAGTATTGCCGATGTGCGGATAGGTTAGGGTCACTAGCTGACGAGCATAGCTGGGGTCAGTTAGGATTTCTTGATACCCTGTCATGGCTGTATTAAACACCACCTCACCGACACGATGACCGAGACTGCCGATACTCACACCGCGAAAAATCGTACCGTCTGCTAATGCCAAAATTGCTTGTATTTCTGCCGATGAATTCAAGGTTTGCCTCCGCTGTTATTGGTGAGTGCCATAATTTTTCATGATTAAATTTTGGATTTAAAGCAGCTTTTTATATCTTGATAGTCACTGTTAATTAAGAATAAAAAACAACCAAACCCAAAATTTTTCCACAAAAAAGCGAGAAGACATTATTGATGGAAACTACAAAACCCACTAGATAGTGAATAGGTAACTTGCATCATGTCCGCTCGCTTAGGCACAGATTTTGCGCATTATATACAATATACACGCAGATAGCCAGTCGATTTTCTAACTTAACGGACACGGATTCCTCGTCTACCGTAAATATACAATATACTATCTGTTAAATAATTGTTTATAAAAGATTTCTAAAAAACAATATATGAAAAACAGTATATGATAATCAGCACTCTAATTGCGACGAGTGATTTTTTCTATTTTTACGGTCTAAAAGATGATTTGTTTACAAGATAATTTGTTCTAAATGAGTAGCTATAATAGCCTAAGTAGAAATAGATACTTCTTACGATGACTGGTACAACCATCATACTAGGGTGAATAGCACTAGATTTTGATAGAAGGCTTTGCCACAATAGAGGGCATTATTGACTGATATAGAATGATAGCTGTCTATCATTAGGTCGGTATGAAAAACAATAACAAGGAGTGGTTATGATTTATCAATATTTAGACAAGGTGCCTAAGTTCGCTGTGCCTTTTAATGGCTGGGTAGCAGATTCTGCGCAAGTTATCGGTGATGTTTATTTGGGACATCAAGCCAATATTTGGTTTGGTGCGGTGCTCCGCGGTGACAATGAACTGATTCATATCGGTGACTATAGCAACGTGCAAGAAAATAGTGTGATTCATACTGATGCAGGTATTGAGGTGAAAATCGGCAATTATGTCACCATTGGGCATTTAGCGATGTTGCATGGCTGCGAAGTCGGTGATAACAGTTTAATTGGTATTGGTGCAGTGGTATTAAATAATGCCAGAATCGGTAAAAACTGTATCATTGGTGCCAAAGCATTGGTCACGGAAGGCAAGGTTATTCCGGATAACTCATTGGTGATGGGCGCACCAGCAAAAGTGGTGAAAACATTAACAGATGAGCAAGCCTCGATGCTGAAATTGTCAGCGATGCATTATGCGGAACGTTGTCAGAAGTTTAAAACAGGCTTAAAAGAAATCGCAATGCCTGATTAATTAGTACGGGGCGAGCGATCAGTTCAGTACAGCGGAAGCGATCAGTAGTGGATAAAAATAAAAGGATGGTAGTATATTGTTCTATCCTTTTTATATTCTTATAATATGATGCCAGTGGTTATACCATGAGCATCATAACCAGCCAAATAACGGCAAAGATAATGATACCTATAATGAGTCCGCGAAAAATATCATGACTGATAGATGTGTCATCGAGATAAGGATTATGGTTAGCAGTTTCGTCGATATGTAATGCGTTGACGCTCTCAGCACCTGCGTTTTTGCCAACGATGAGTCCTATCAATACGCCAAGCGCGAGCATAAATGGGGTGAATAACCAAAAAACCTCACCATTACCAAGACCAGCTACTGAGCGAATGACAACAATGGCAAGGTCGATAAGTAATCCACCAAAGCCATACATCAAGCCATTCAAGAGCGCATAGAACACGCGGTCTAAAGGTGATTGATAAGTATCACCCAACCGACGTTGTCTAATTTCTTTGATTGAGCGAGCAGGACGAGGTGACTTATTAAGCCGTGACTTACTAAATAAGTCTGTTTTGTTATGATACGCTTTCATAAGGTTCTCTGGGTTGCCTATTATGTTCGTTGAAAGTCTTATAAAATGAGTTGAATAAACAATTTAGCATAATTATGTCTGGCAAACAGTAGTGTTCTCACAAATTTACCGAGCAAACGTTATATCCACAAAACCGACTATATTCAAGGCTTCAGAGCAAATATGGTTTATAAAGCGCATCATTATAGTTAAGATTATTCATCATCCACTTTAAAAAAATAATAAGGCTTCGCTATGCAAGCATCTCACACACAAAGCACTCAAAAAGAACTGGCACTGTTTGATTTAGATCATACGTTGCTCGATGTCGATAGTGACTATCTATGGGGCGAATATATCGTCAATAATGGTCTGGTCGATGAAGCGCAGTATCGCACAGCCAATCAAGAATTTTATGAGGACTATATCGAAGGCACGCTCGATGCCACCGAGTACAATGAATTTGTCGCCCAGTTTTTGACTACATTACCCTTGGCGCGTTTGCATGAGCTGCGTGAAGATTATATTAAATGCGAAATCGAACCGCATATTCGTCCAAAAGCGATGGAAGTGTTGTGTCAGCATATTGAGAAGGGCCATGACGTGGTTATTATCTCTGCGACCAATGACTTTGTGGTGTCTGCCATTGCCAAACGTTTCGGTATAGAAGCCGCCAATGTGTTATCAACACCGCTCGAGATAAAAAACGAGCGTTATACGGGCAAGTTAGCGGATAAGCCAAACTTTCAAGCGGGCAAAATATACCATTTAGATAAATGGCTGAGTAAGCAACAAGTCGCTGGCATCACGTTTGAAAAAACGTATGCGTATTCAGATTCTAAAAATGACATTCCATTGCTTGAGTGGGCGGATGTGGCAATTTGTGTGTCACCCGACGATGCGCTACATGCTCATGCGTTAGCGCATCACTGGGCAGTAGAGGATTGGTCGATTTAGGTTGTTTAACGCTATTTAATATATAGGCGGTACTAATTAGCCAACTATTTAGCCTCAATCTCATTTAAAATGACGGCATATCCGTTAGATATTTATTTAAAAAAACAGGAACATTTATGGAAATCAATCCGTATCAAGAGCAAATCAAAGATTTATCTGAGCGTGGGCAGGATTTGCGGAGGTATCTTTGACTTTGATGGTAAGCAAGAGCGCTTAGAAGAAGTCAATTTAGAGTTAGAAAACCCTGAGCTATGGAACGATCCAGAGCGAGCGACTAAGATTAATAAAGAAAAAAGCCATCTTGATGGCGTCATCGATGTGGTAGTGTCGCTTGAAACCACATTAGAAGATGCATCTGCCATGCTAGAGCTAGCGGTAGAAGAAGACGATGAATCACTGCTCGCTGATGTGCAGACCGAGCTGGACAATGCTGAAAAACGTGTGGCTGATCTAGAGTTCCGCCGTATGTTCAGTGGTGAGATGGATCCAAACAATTGCTATTTGGATATTCAATCAGGTAGTGGTGGTACCGAGGCGCAAGATTGGGCAGAGATGCTACTGCGCATGTATACACGCTGGGCAGAGGCGCATAACTTTAAAGTTGACGTGATTGAAGTGTCATCTGGTAGCGTCGCGGGTATTAAGTCAGCCACGATTGAGATTAAAGGTGATTATGCCTTTGGTTGGTTGCGTACCGAAATTGGTGTCCACCGCCTAGTACGTAAGTCACCATTTGATAGTAATAATGGTCGTCATACCTCGTTTGCTGCGGTGTTTGTCTCACCTGAAATCGATGATAATGTCGAGATTGATATCAATCCGGCTGACCTGCGTATCGATACCTATCGCTCCTCTGGCGCGGGTGGTCAGCATGTGAACACGACAGATTCTGCGGTACGTATTACCCATGAGCCAAGTGGTGTGGTCGTCACTTGTCAGAACGAGCGTAGTCAACATGGTAATAAAGCCACTGCAATGAAAATGCTACGTGCTAAGCTGTATGAGCTGGAAATGCAAAAGCGCATGGAATCACAGCAAGCGGTTGAAGACGGTAAGTCTGACGTCGGCTGGGGCAGTCAAATTCGCTCATACGTACTTGACGACTCTCGTATCAAAGACTTGCGTACCGGTGTTGAAACCTTTAACACGGGTGCTGTGTTAGATGGTGACCTCGATCAGTTCATCGAAGCCAGTCTAAAAGCAGGATTGTAAGCAGCCGTTTTAAAATAGCAACTAACATTTAATTAAGGAAAATTATGCCAAGCGTTAATAATTATTTTGATGATAAAGTGACTTCTATCGCCTTTCAGACAGCGACTAAGCCTGCTACTGTCGGCGTTATGGAAATTGGTGAGTATGAGTTTGACACCAGTGAATTTGAAACCATGAGCGTGGTAAGTGGCGCCTTGACCGTTAAATTACCAGAAGTTAACGAGTGGCAGACTTTTAGTGCTGGCGAGCAGTTTACGGTTGAAGCCAATCAGAAGTTTCAAGTAAAAGTAGACGTCGAAACTGCTTATTTATGCGTTTATGGTAAATAATGTTTAAGCTACTTTAACGTAAAGCCGTATTGATACAAAGAACGCCAAGTGTTGAACACTTGGTGTTTTTTATTTGCTTATTTATTGTAAATCATAAGGCAAGTAGTACAAATCATAGGTTTTTACGATACTGCACCATATCTGTTTGAGTGGCAATGGTGTCGTATAGAGTGCGTGCCGTTGTGTTGCCTTCTTGCGTCGTCCAATACACACGGTTGCATTTCTTCTGGCGTGCAAAGTCATACACATATTCAATCAAGGCTCGCCCGACACCTTGTCCGCGAACAGACTCACTCACATACAAATCTTCTAAATAACAACATTCCGTGGTATTCCATGTATTGGGGTGCAGCACCACATGAGTGATACCTACCAATGTACCATCCTGCCATGCGCCAAATCCATAAATAGCGACATTGCTATCTAGCAAGTTGCGCCATGTTGTGTCAGTCGTGCTCATGGGCAAACTGGTCTCATAAAAGGTTAGGTAGTTTTGCCACAATGCTAACCAAAAGTCGTAATCTGCATTAGATAATGAAGTGATTTTTATAGAAGGGTTTTTCATTGTGTTTTATTCAACTTAAGTTTTGATAGTCATTAAATTATGCCCTAAAATTCAATAATTGAGAACCCTGCCATCCGCTTAGTTTTACACATCGATTACACTTTGCCCGTGGCAAGTAAACAGTAAAAATAGCCATCATTAATTATGCTAAAACGACTATTTTATAAGACGGATATTTTTATGGCTAAGCCAAACCATCAGACAGATAAAGCAGTAGATGTGCGCCATAACTATGAACATCTGGCTCGTTTGGCGAATTTACGCTACGTGAGTGATGATGAGCCTGGTTATGAGCGTAGACGCTGGGGTCGCGGTTTTACCTATAAGGACGCCACTGGTAAAACGGTCAAAGACAAGGCTTTACGCAAGCGTTTTGATGCGTTGGTGATACCACCGATGTGGTCGAACGTTTGGATATGCCAAGATGAAACAGGGCATCTGCAATCGACAGGGCGTGATGACAAAGCGCGCAAGCAATACTTGTACCATCCAGAGTGGGATCGCGTACGTGATCGAGCGAAGTTTGATGCGATGATTGGCTTTGCAGAGGCGTTACCGAATTTACGTGCTCAGGTTGAGTTAGATCTAGACGCCAAGCCCTTGTCACGAGCTAATGTGCTCGCTGCGGTGGTTAAACTGTTAGAGACTACTTTAATTCGTATTGGCAATAGCCGCTATGCTAAGCAAAATAAAAGCTATGGTCTGAGTACGCTACGCAGTAAGCATGTCAGTGAGACCGACAATGGACTGGCATTTGATTTCGTTGGCAAAAGCGCAAAAGAGCATCATATTGAACTGCAAGACGAGCGTTTGACGGACATCGTACAAGCGTGTTCTGAATTACCTGGCTATCAGATTTTCAAATACTTGGATGATAGCGGTGTTAAGCAAGTCGTCGACAGCGCCGATATTAATGAGTATATACGCACCCATACTGGCTGTAGTGATGGCAATGGCAACATGTATAGTGCCAAGGATTTCCGTACTTGGATGGCTAGTGTACTCGCAGCCAGTCATTTATATGATGAGCTACAAACAGCACATGGAAAAACAATATTAGCCACTGATCCTAAAAGCGCTGAGCGCCAACAACTGGTCGTTGATATGGTCAAAAGCGTGGCAGAGGAGCTAGGCAATACCCCGACAGTATGCCGCGCATCTTATATTCATCCCGTCGTTATCGATCAGTTTTTAGCAGGTCAGTTTTTTGAGCCGTACAAAAATGCCCATCGTGGACGTACCAAAAAACATCAAAGCAGTGAAGAAAAGGCGCTACTAGGGTTTTTAAGCATACGATAGTCGGCTCACTATAAAACCGTTAAGACGTTCATCTTGCTAGCTATACTGAACATCACTTAGGATGACACTCCTTGTATCGAAGTAATGGCACATTGACTATATAGTGAATTTATATTTCTATAAAAATTAGTATTTACTATGAAAATGATACGTTATGTATTGAAATAAATATAAAAATGCGTTACTAATAGGACATGATAAATACGAAGATATTAAACGGTCTATAGGATGTGACCGTTTTACAATCACCATTTTACCAGTTATCTGTTATTGCTAAAGGATTAGCTTATGAACACCGCCTTTCAAACTGCTACGATCGTTGACGTAGACGCTACCATCACACCAAAAAACTATACCGATTATTATAATAACTTCGACATGAACGCGCTGCTGTCAGAAATCTTTGGCACGCAGGTAGACGATCGGTTGAATGCTTATATGGCATGCTGTGGTCGTCATGTACGTGACGGTCGCGGTGATAACATTGCGCTAGTACATGAAGATACCTCCGGCAACGTGACTCGTATGAGCTTTGCTGAGCTAGATGCGGCGAGTGCGCAAGTCGCTAACTTACTACTGTCTTATGGCGTACAAGTCGGTGACCAAGTCGCGACCATGCTACCGCGTACACCTGAGTTACTCACCGTTGTACTAGCAACTTGGCGGATTGGGGCAGTTTATCAGCCGCTATTTACCGCTTTTGGCTATGATTCGATTAAGTATCGAATGGACAAAGCGAATACCAAAATTGTTTTTACCAATCAAGAAAACCGTGACAAATTTGAAGATTTGGCCGAGCAAACCAAGATGGTCATGGTAGGTAGCGTCGTGGATGCTCAAGCTTGGGGTGATGATCATTATAGCCAGTCCATGGCAGCGCAGCCGCAAACTCTAGAATCCGTGACGCTCGATACGGATGCGCCATTTTTGCAAATGTTCACCTCAGGTACGGTAGGTAAATCAAAAGGCGTGAGTGTACCACTAGGGGCATTATCGGCTTTCTATCTCTACATGCGCTACGCGATTGATTTGCGCGACGATGATCACTATTGGAATATGGCCGATCCTGGTTGGGCATATGGATTGTACTATGCCATCACAGGGCCTTTATTGTTAGGTATCACGACTTATTTCAATGAGGCGGGCTTTGATGCGACCCATACGCGTGACTTTATGGTGCGTCATAAGATTACCAATTTGGCGTCTTCACCGACTGCCTTTCGTATGATGAAGTCTAGCGGTGTGTTTGAGCATTCACATAACGATGCCAACGCGAAGCTATCTCTACGCTGTGCGAACTCGGCAGGAGAAACACTCAACACCGAAGTCGTCAGCTGGCTAGAAACCTATCTGGGCTGCCAAGTAAAAGACCAGTATGGACAGACAGAGACAGGCATGACTTGCTGTGCCCATCATGCACTGGCACATGAGAGTCCCGTTGGCTCGATGGGTATGGCGCTACCGGGGCATACATTGGTCGTATTAAATGATGACATACAAGTGTTGACTGATGGTGAGCAAGGACAGCTGGCCGTTGTAGTTAGTCAATCGCCAGCATTTTATTTCCGTGGTTATAGCTGGAATGAAAAACAAGCCTTTGTAGATGATTACTATCTGACGGGCGATGTGGTCGAGCGTCATAGTGATGGCAGCTATTGGTTCTCAGGGCGTGATGATGACATTATTATTACCGCAGGTTACCGCGTAGGGCCTACTGATGTCGAAAATACTGTCTTAGAGCATGAGGCAGTGGCAGAATCTGCGGCGGTAGGCGTGCCAGATGAAGTACGTGGTCACACCATTAAGTCTTATGTGGTGCTAAAAGATGGCATCGTTGGTAATGAGCAGATTGCCAAAGAAATCCAAGAGCTGGTACGCAAACGCCTATCCACTCATGCGTATCCGCGCGAGGTAGAGTTTGTGGCGGAATTACCGAAAACGCCAAGTGGCAAAATTCAGCGCTTTTTACTACGTAGTTTGTCATTGGCTTAGCGATAATGGTATTCATGATAGCTTTTGACGACTGAATTGAAGATTAAATATCAATGCGTCAATGCGTCAATACGTCAATAAAGTTAAGAGAACGTTCAATAAAAATACTAATTAAAGGAATAATTATGCAAATTGAAAAACACAGCTTTTTGGTGACGGGTGGTGCATCAGGTCTAGGCGAGTCAGTGGCTCGTGCTATCGTAGAGCAAGGCGGCAATGTCGTCATCGCTGACCTCAACCAATCAGCTGGGCAATCTCTAGTTGCAGAGTTGGGCGATAATGCACGCTTTGTGCGTTGTGATGTCACCAGTGGCGATGAGGTGCAAGCGGCTGTGGATATGGCTGAAAAAGAATTTGGCGGCTTACAAGGTTCTATCAACTGTGCAGGTATCGCAGTGGTACAAAAGCTGCTGGATCGTGACAATAATCCAGCTGATTTAGACTCGTTCAGTCGCGGTGTTAATATCAATCTGGTCGGTTCGTTTAACGTGGCGCGTTTGGTCGCGGCCAGTATTGCTAAACGCGTGGCTAATGATAGCAATGCAGATAACAGTACAGGCAGTAATACAGACCAAGGCATTATTATCAATACTGCATCTATCGCTGCCTTTGATGGGCAAGTTGGACAAGCCAGTTATTCATCATCTAAAGCGGGCGTAGTTGGTTTGACCTTACCGTTAGCACGTGAGCTGGCTCGTCATGGTATTCGCGTGATGACCATCGCACCGGGTGTATTTGCCACACCGATGATGGACACCATTCCTGAAAAAGCACGCGAACAGCTAGAGGCAGGTGTCCCTTATCCTAAGCGTTTGGGTGCGCCAAATGAGTTTGCTAAATTGGCTGTCCATATCATTGATAATGCCTACCTAAATGGAGAAGTCATTCGCTTAGATGGTGCGATTCGTATGGTGTAGTTATCTGTTTTGAATGAATGAGTATTTGTTATTTTCCATATGATTTACACAGTAGCAGGCGCCATGTCTTGATAGATTATGATTAACTGTATTTAACGTTATCAATATCATAAAGGGTCAACTCATGGCATTCTTACGTAATCGCACTCATCGCTTCTTACTTATCTTGATTGGCCTCGGGGTGGTTACGATTATTAGCAGCAGCGTTTTTAATTATATGACACGCGCCTCTGCTAATAGCCATACCTTTGAAGAGGTTAACAATCGGCCTATCGCTGACGTGGTGATTGATAAAGTGTTCGTCGATAAATCCGAACGTCGTTTGCAGTTATTGAGTGGTGACGACGTCATTCGTACTTATCACATTGCCTTGGGGGACAGTCCCATAGGTCACAAACAGCAAGAGGGTGATCAGCGCACCCCAGTTGGCATCTATACATTAGGTTATAAAAACGAGAACTCTATTGCCCATCGCTCTATCCATATCAGCTATCCGAATGCGGCTGATAAAGCACACGCTCAGCAATTGGGTATCAGTCCGGGCGGAGATATTATGATTCATGGACAGATGAATGGCTTTGGTCATTTGGCTGCTATCAATCAGAAATATGATTGGACCGATGGCTGTATCGCCGTTACCGATGCCGAGATGGATGAGATTATGGCGGCAGTAACGCTTGGTATCCCTATTGAGATAGTAGAGTAGGGCTATTCACTGTGTTCTGATACAGTCAATCCTGTATAAATCAGAGAACGTGTCAGGAATACTCTATTTACTATCTGCATTGATGCCACTCTTTAATGCTTTCATTCTTTAATACTGCTACTCACTTCCACTCACTCTCCTTGTGTCTATATTGTTTTGAACCGACTAGCTATTCTTGAAACCACTACCCATCATTCATATTTAATCGCATACTAATCATGCTTTTGCATGGTTATACTGTGTCTATAGTCGATTAACTACTAAACCGCTACAGCGTTGCCCTCCTTAGATGTACTACTTGTACAATCTGCAGTCGGCTGCCTTATACCAATTTTAGAGTTCTGTGACTATATTTTTAGTTATTTCATAGTGCCACTTTCTTTAAATACCTTTTAAATTTATCTTAAAAGCATATTTAAATGATATTAATTAATAGACGAAGCTAAATATCATTGCTTATAGTAAGGTTTTATTTGATAATTGGCTTGAAATAAGAACATATATACCTTATATAAATGACAGATAACAGTAGTCGCTAGACTATAAAGCATCTGCTGTAAATACTAATTATAAAAGGATGTGAATATGAGATTTGAGAAATTTACCCAAAAACTGCAATCCGCTATTCAAGAAGCACAAAGCCTAGCCTTAGGCCGCGATCATACGGGTATCGATCCTGTGCATCTGCTTGCTGTATTGCTACAAGATGAGTCTAACTTGTCTATCTGCCAACAAGCAGGTGCTTCTATTCCTGCTCTAAAAAATGGCGTGGCAAAGGCGCTTGACGGTCAAGCAACGATTTCGGAGCCGACTGGTGATGTCAATCTAAATCCAAACTCAGTCAAGATTTTAAATTTAGCAGATCGCCAAGCCCAAAAAGAAGGCGATGATTTTATCGCCACTGAATGGGTGATGTTAGCACTCGCTGAACAAGGTGAAACCAAAAAGATATTTGAAAGTGCTGGCGTGACAGCTAGCAAATTAAAAGTGGTCATCGAGCAGCTGCGTGGCGATGATACGGTGAATAACCAAAATGCAGAAGATCAGCGTGATGCACTCAACAAATATACGATCAACCTGACTGAACAAGCGGAGCTTGGTAAGTTAGATCCAGTGATTGGCCGTGACGAAGAGATTCGCCGTACCATTCAGGTGCTGTCACGCCGTACCAAAAATAACCCTGTGCTCATCGGTGAGCCGGGTGTCGGTAAGACGGCTATCGTTGAAGGCTTGGCGCAAAAAATCATCAATGGTGACGTGCCAGAAGGTCTGCGCCGTAAAGAAGTGCTGTCGTTAGACTTAGGCGCACTGATTGCAGGGGCAAAATTCCGTGGTGAGTTCGAAGAGCGCCTCAAAAGCGTATTGAGCGATTTGGCCAAGCAAGAAGGTAACGTCATCTTATTCATCGATGAGCTGCATACCATGGTCGGCGCCGGTAAATCTGAAGGGGCGATGGATGCAGGTAATATGCTAAAACCTGCACTAGCTCGTGGTGAGCTACACTGCGTTGGTGCGACGACATTAGATGAGTATCGCAAGTATATTGAAAAAGATGCGGCACTTGAGCGTCGTTTCCAAAAAGTACTGGTCGATGAGCCAACGGTTGAAGATACCATTGCGATATTACGTGGCCTCAAAGAGCGCTATGAGCTGCATCATGGGGTCGATATCCAAGATAGCGCCATCATTGCTGCGGCACGCATGAGTCACCGTTACATCACGGATCGCAAGTTGCCAGACAAGGCGATTGACTTAATTGATGAAGCAGCCAGTCGCTTACGTATGGAGATGGACAGCAAGCCTGAAGCACTGGGTAAGCTCGACAGCCGTTTGATTCAGTTGAAAATGCAGCGTGAAGTACTTAAAAATGAAGAAGATGCTGGCGCGCAAGCAGAGCGTAAAGTACTGAATGCACAAATTGAAGAGCTAGAAAAAGAGTACGCGGATCTTAATGAAATTTGGCAAGCAGAAAAAGCACTGGTCAAAGGCAGTCAGCAGCTAAAAGACGAGCTGGATAAAGCCCGTATTGCGTATGACAAAGCCAGTCGTGAAGGTGACTATGAGACCATGAGTAAGCTGCAATACGAAACCATTCCGCAGCTAGAGCGCCGTATCACTGAGTCTGACTTGGCAGAACAAAAAGAGCAAACAGGCGAAGGCAGTGGTGTTAAATTGCTACGTAATAAAGTCACAGACAATGAAATTGCGGAAGTGGTTGCGGCTGCGACCGGTATTCCAGTCAACAAAATGATGCAGGGCGAGCGTGAAAAAATGCTGGCAATGGAAGAAAAACTCCATGAGCGCGTGATTGGTCAAGATGAAGCGGTCGAGTCGGTAGCAAATGCAGTACGCCGTAGCCGAGCGGGCTTGTCTGATCCCAATCGTCCTTCTGGCTCGTTCTTATTCCTTGGGCCTACAGGGGTCGGTAAAACTGAGCTGACCAAATCATTGGCGAACTTCTTGTTTGATAGTGAAGATTCGATAGTACGCATCGACATGAGTGAATACATGGAGAAACACAGTGTCAGTCGCTTGGTGGGTGCGCCTCCAGGTTATGTGGGCTACGAAGAAGGTGGTGCGTTGACTGAGGCCGTTCGCCGTAAGCCTTATAGTGTAATTTTGTTTGATGAAGTCGAAAAAGCGCATCCTGATGTGTTTAACATATTATTGCAAGTATTGGATGATGGGCGTTTGACTGACTCGCAAGGTCGTGTCGTTGATTTTAAGAATACTGTGATTATTATGACCAGTAACTTGGGTTCGCATAAAATTCAAGAAATGGTCGGTGAAAGTTACGAGGATATCAAAGCTGAGGTGATGGACTCTGTTGGTCAGCATTTCCGCCCAGAGTTCGTCAACCGTATCGATGAGATTGTGGTCTTCCATCCACTTGGTATGTCGCAAATGGCAGGAATTGCTGCCATCCAGCTAGATCGTTTGCGTCAACGCTTGCATGATCGTGAGATGGATATCGAGCTATCAGCTGACGCGATGAACAAGTTGGTCGCGGTCGGTTATGATCCTGTGTATGGTGCGCGCCCACTCAAACGTGCCATTCAACAAGAGATTGAAAACCCATTGTCATTAAAGCTATTGGCGGGGGATTTTGTAGCAGGAGATATCATCAAAGTCGATGTTGGTGCTGATGATAAGCTGAGCTTTAATAAACTTAGAATGAGCTAATATCTAAGCCAACAGGACTGTTTCTTAATAAAACCAACCCCTTACTTGCCTATATTTTATATGGATAAGTAAGGGGTTTTTACGTTGTGGGCTATTATTATTTACCGTTTTCATGCTTTTACTATGCTATAAATAATCTATAGTCAAAGAACTCTAAAATGGGTACAAGGCAGCCGACTGCAGATTGTACAAGTAGTACATATAAGGAGAGTAACGCCGTAGCGGTTTAGTAGTTCACCGACTATAAGCGCTCATAAGAGGAATGTAAAATAAATGGAGATGACAACATGGCAATAATCAATAAAAAATATTTAAGTGCGCCGTTAACTTTACCGATTATAGTCGCGACATTGCTGATTAGCACGTCGGCGTGCTCCAATCAATCGGCAGTTAATACCAATGAAGATTTGGCAGAATACAAAGAAGCCAAAACCTCAGATGCTAATTCGTCTATGAGTATTGATAAACCAGAATTTACCACTGAAATTATTGCTACTTTTAATGAACCTTGGGCGATGACAGCATTACCTAAAGTGGATAATGCACCACAAAAAATCTTGGTAACACAAAAAACCGGTGAATTATTCGTGGTTGATACTGAGACAGGTGCGAAGATAGCAGTGACTGGTGTACCAAAAGTCGCTTATGGCGGGCAAGGGGGACTTGGTGATGTAATTATCGCGCCAGATTTCTCTAGTTCCAATAATGTCTATATAAGCTACGTTGAAGCAGGTGAGGGTGCAGATAGTAATAAATTTGGTGCGACAGTCATCAAAGCAACATTGTCAGGATTAGATACCAGCACACCAAGTTTGCAAGCCATTACGCCCATTTGGGAGCAGTCGCCAAAAGTAAAAGGGCAAGGACATTACAGTCATCGTCTCTTGTTTTCACCTGATGGGCAGTATTTATTCATCAGTTCAGGCGAGCGCCAAGAAAAAACCCCGGCCCAAGATATGAGTGTCAATTTGGGTAAAATCATACGCCTAAACGCCGACGGTTCTATCCCAGCAGACAATCCATTTTCGGATGATACAAATGACATCGCCAAGCAGTTTTGGACGATAGGTCATCGTAATATATTGGGCATGGCATTCGATGACAGCGGTAAGTTATGGGCGCACGAGATGGGCCCAAGAGGCGGAGATGAGTTTAATCTGATTGAAAAAGGCAAAAATTACGGCTGGCCACTCGTGTCCAATGGTCGCAATTATTCGGGGATTGATATCCCTGATCATGATACTCGGCCTGAGTTTGAAGCACCCAAAATCACATGGACACCAGTTATATCACCTTCATCGATGAGCATCTACTCCGCGGGTAGAGAGAATGATTTTACAGCATGGCAAGGCAATGTGCTGATTAGTGGTTTGTCATCCAAAGCGCTCATTGTTGTGAGTATGAATGATGACAACACAGCTTCTGAACGTTATCGCTATGATATGAGAGAGCGTATTCGTAGTGTACTGGCGGTAGATGGTAACGTTTGGGTATTAGAAGATGGTAACGAGAGTGGTTTATTGCGATTGTCACCACAATAAAAATGGTGAAAACTTGCTCTTTTTATTGGAATGAACTCACGAATGTCCAGTATGAGTAAAAATGGAAATTGCTATTAAGCCGTCTTAGCTGAAACAACATAATAACTAGGAATTACATGTATTCAGGATTATGTCAGTCAATGCTGAACGTGTAAGTAATTGAATTAAATTTGATAGTTGTCAGGTAACTTGTTAAGGTTACCTTTCTAAAAATGAAAGGTTAATATAAAAATGGATCATGTGAAAGTTGGCAGGTTAGGCCCTTTCCCACGGGTAAGTAAGCCTGTGTTTCTTATTTCAGCGTTACTTATCGTTGCGTTCATTATTTTCGGTGCATTTTTCACTGAGACAGCAGGGGCGCTCTTTAGTTTCTTACAAAACTTTATTACGGATAAATTCGGCTGGCTATTTATTATCCTAGTCAATACTTCGCTCGTGCTTTGTATTTACTTAGCAATGAGTCGCTACGGTGACATTCGACTGGGCAATCAGACTGAGCAACCACAGTACAATTTGTTCTCTTGGATTGGCATGTTGTTCTCTGCGGGTGTTGGTATTGGTCTGGTATATTGGGGCACCGCGGAGCCGTTGTATCACTTCATGGCACCACCAATGGGTGATGCAGAAACGGTAGCAGCCGCCAAGCAAGCGATGAACATCTCATTTATGCATTGGGGTTTACACGCTTGGGCCATTTATACGATTGTGGCACTGTCTCTAGCGTACTTCCATTTCCGTCGTGGGTTGCCGTTATCGATTAGATCAACTTTGTACCCTCTAATTGGCAAAAGAATTTATGGCCGCTGGGGACATACAGTCGATATCTTGGCTGTATTTGGTACGATGTTTGGTGTAGTGACGTCGCTCGGGCTCGGCGTGATGCAGATCAACTCTGGTCTCGAAAAACTGTTTGGTACGCCTAACAGTATTACAGTTCAGTTTGGTTTGATTGCTTTCATCACAGCGCTGGCAGCCGCTTCCGTTATGATGGGCTTGGACAAAGGTATTAAACGACTGAGTGATATTAACATTGGCTTCACGGTCGTCTTATTAGCGTTCATGGTCATCTTAGGACCGACGCTATTTATCTTTGATAGCTTCATTGAAAATATTGGCAACTATCTGACAGTGATTGTACCGTTAGGTACATGGGGTGAGGCTTATAGCGGAACTGACTGGCAGAGTGGTTGGACGATATTTTATTGGGCATGGTGGGTAAGCTGGGCACCATTTGTCGGTATTTTCATCGCCCGCATCTCTCGTGGTCGTACGATTAGAGAGTTTGTACTTGGTGTACTACTCATTCCTATGATGATCTTGTTCTTCTGGTTCACGACATTTGGTGGCGTTGCTATCCATATGGAGCTTGCGTCTGCTGTGTCAGGTGTTAGCCCAGGATTGGTAGAAGCGGTACAAGCGGATACTGGTAGTGCCATCTTCAAATTGGTTGAGTACTATCCGTTAGCGCAACCAATCACGTTGTTGATCGTAATCATGATTGTACTATGGTTTGTGACGTCGTCAGATTCGGCCAGCTTTGTTATTGATATGCTGACGGCTGGTGGTGATACCAATCCACCAAAAATCCAGCGCTTGTTTTGGGCGACGACAGAAGGTGTTATCGCTGCGATATTGCTAGCGGCTGGTGGGCTGTCAGCCTTGCAGGCAGCAGCTATCGTAGCTGGCTTGCCATTTGCTTTAGTTGTTTTTGTCATGATGTATGCGTTATTGCGTGGTTTGAGTCGAGATCGTCTGATTCTATATCGAGCACAGCAGCGCTTCATCACGGATGAATCAGCAGATCATAACTCGGCAAATGAGTTCGTTGATGAGCACTTGCTAAAAGGACCACCTAAGATTGTAGAAGGTGATTAATAGTCAAAGATAACTAGGGCGTGTCCTCAATTCAATCGATAGTTATCTAAATGGGTTAAAAATGGCTAAATCTTGCCAAACGGCGTCAAATAGCTGACTAATATCTCGATATTATCTGCGCTATTTTCCTTGTTTGACTGCAATTTATCTCATTTTTATCACCATTTTTAAAATGAGGACACGCCCTAATAATTGTTGAAGCATTTATTATTAATTAACTTGTACTGATTGTTAGAGAAGTTCGAAAAACCCCTAAGATACACAGGTATCTTAGGGGTTTTTATATTTTCAATTGTAATGAATATCTGCTTAGATTTGATAGTTTGCGCATATCTTGTTAAGGTAGCCACCCCAAAAAATTGAGATTACGACATGGATCATGTGAAAGTTGGTCGATTAGGCCCTTTTCCGCGGGTAAGTAAACCCGTGTTTTTAACTTCAGCGTTGTTAATTCTTGCGTTTATTATCTTCGGTGCTCTCTTTAGTGAGCAAGCGGAGCTGGTCTTTGGTCACGCAAAAGCCTTTGTGTCTTTACGCTTTGGCTGGTTTTTTATTGTGGTTGTCAACTTAACGTTGGTGATGAGCATCTATATGATATTTAGTCGTTATGGCGATATCAGGCTTGGTCATCAAAACGAGAAACCAGAATACAATCTAATATCTTGGATTGGTATGCTGTTTTCAGCCGGTATCGGTATCGGGCTGCTTTATTGGGGAACAGCTGAACCGTTGTACCACTTTATGGCGCCGCCATTAGGAGAAGCTGAAACGGTCGCTGCCGCCAAACAAGCGATGAATATATCGTTTTTACACTATGGCTTACATGTATGGGCGCTCTATGGCATGGTCGCTTTATCATTGGCTTATTTCCATTACCGAGTGGGTTTGCCGCTAGCCATCCGCTCAACCCTATATCCTATATTGGGCAAAAAAATATACGGTGGTTGGGGTCATACGGTGGATACTCTAGCCGTATTCGGTACGATGTTTGGTGTCGTGACGACGCTTGGTTTAGGTGTACTACAGATTAACTCAGGTCTTGAGACTCTATTCGGTATTCCTAATAACACGACCGTGCAGATTATTCTCATTGGCTTGATTACGGTGTTATCAGGATTGTCGCTGTTTATGGGACTGGATAAAGGTATCAAGCGTTTGAGTGATATCAATATCTTATTCACTGTCGTGCTACTGAGCTTTGTGATTATTTTAGGCCCTACGCAGTTTATCTTTAATAGTTTTGTCGAAAACATCGGTAACTATTTGCATGAAATTGTACCATTAGGGCTTTGGACTGAGTCTTATAGAGGTGAAGAAAACTGGCAGTCTTCATGGACGATATTCTATTGGGCATGGTGGATCAGCTGGTCACCATTCGTTGGTGTATTCGTTGCTCGTATTTCACGTGGTCGTACTATTCGTGAGTTTATATTAGGGGTGTTGTTGATTCCTATCACCATCTTGTTCTTATGGTTTACCGCTTTCGGTGGTTCAGCGGTGCATATGGAACTGATGGCCGCAGCGGACCCTAGTATGGTGAGTCCTGGTCTCATCGAAGCAGTACAAACCGATACTGGCAGCGCTATCTTCAAGCTAATGGAGTCTTATCCATTAACTTCAGCCGTGAACTTACTCATTGTTGTGATGATTGTATTGTGGTTTGTGACGTCGTCAGATTCGGCGAGTTTTGTGATTGATATGCTGACCTCTGGTGGCGATGCCAACCCACCAAAGATTCAGCGTCTGTTTTGGGCGGGTACGGAAGGCGTTATTGCAGCCGTACTGTTGACAGCAGGTGGACTGAGTGCCTTGCAAGCTGCTTCTATCGTTTCAGGTTTTCCTTTCGCTATCGTCATCGTTGTTATGATGTACTCGCTATTACGAGGCTTGAGTCGAGATCGTCTGATACTATATCGTAATCAGCAATGGTTCGTCACCGAAGAGTCAGCAGAGCATAACTCAGCCAACGAGTTCCGTGATGAAGACTTGCTAACAGGCCCGCTTGATCTTGAAGACTCTAAAAATTAAATGATAAGTTAATCGAAAGTAATATTTAAAAGCCCCCACTTATGATTAAGTGG
>NZ_JBVFXW010000012.1:0-71506 GCF_055522395.1 Psychrobacter sp. TPE 89C | reverse complement strand
ATATTTATTTTAAAAAGATACTTATTTTAGAAGTATATTTTTTTTAGAAAGACATTTATTTTAGAAAGTTACTTAGCACTACCATCAGGCAAGACATTGCTAATTGCGCTTATGGCTGCACATAATATTATGTGCAGCCATAAGCATGAGAATTGGCTCTTGCAAATGACCTATCATGTGACAGCTTTGACAAAAGCTAGGATAATACAGTAAGGCACGGTTATGAGCACAGCATACGACGAGATCAAAACCCGACTACAAGGCTCAATGGTAGCTTTGGTAACGCCCATGCATCCTGACGGCAAGGTTGATTATAAACGTTTGGCAGATCTCATAGATTGGCAGATTGAACAGGGCACCCATTGCTTAGTTGCTGTCGGTACCACTGGTGAGTCAGCGACACTGTCTATGCAAGAGCACAGTGATGTGATTCGCTACTTTGTGCAGCATGTCAAAGGTCGTGTACCTGTCATTGCTGGTACAGGCGCCAACAATACAATGGAAGCCATCAAGCTGACTCAAGATGCAGCCGATGCGGGTGCAGACTGCACATTGCTCGTAGCACCTTACTATAACAAACCACCTCAAGAAGGTTTGTTCCAACATTATAAAGCCATTGCTGAAGCGGTAAATATCCCGCAGATGCTTTATAACGTACCAGGACGCACAGTCGTTGATATCGCCCAAAATACCGTTGAGCGTTTATGTGATATTGACAATATTGTGGCCATTAAAGATGCGACCGGCTCTGTCAGCCGCGGCGAGCAATTAATTAAAGCCGTTGGTGATAGAATGGTTGTGCTGTCAGGTGATGACGGCACTGCGCTAGAGTTGATGAAATTCGGCGGTAAAGGTAACATTTCAGTGACGGCCAACGTCGCACCGAAAGCGATGAGCGAGACGTTTACGGCTGCGCTCCGTGGTGACTTTGACGCTGCTAATAAAGTACATGATATCGTTAAACACTTACATCGTGACTTATTCATCGAATCAAGCCCTATCCCAGCTAAGTACGCCTTACATAAAATGGGCATAATCGATAAGGGCATTCGCCTACCATTGGTTTGGCTAGCGGAGCAACATCATGCGACTATTGATGAAGCATTGGTTCGTGCTAACTTAATATAGATTCGTTTGAATTTGCTATAAAATTGAGCGCTATAAATGCTAAGTCAGTCACTGATGATAGGCTTAGCGATATCTATATGACTTCATACACACGATAAGCCAAATAAGCAATCATTGCTAACTCAGAGAGATAATATGATGAACAGCTCATCAACGACCACAAAAATATTCCCTGCGATGCTGACCTTGATACTAGGAAGTACCTTAGTATTGAGCGGCTGCCAAGCGACTAAAAACTTACTTGGTAAGCGTGACAACGGTAGCTTAGAGTATCAGCAAAGCAAAAAGCTTGCGCCAATAGAGCTGCCAGCTGCTACAGAAACAGCACCTTTCGTACCCTTATACGCCACACCTGACGCAGGTGCAAATACGCTAAAACTAGCGAACGAATCTGGTAGCCAGTATAAATTACCACAGCCTCAGCGTGCTGTAAGCGGTCTTCCGAATTAAAACTATTTCCCTATTTTTACCGTTGGTTTTTTATACTTGTTGATTTAACTATTAACACTGTTATACAAACACTAGCGGTAGCTGCGCGTTTTTACCACATAAGCTTGAACGAACAGGAACTCTCATAATGCAAAAGCAACAACTGCTGTATAAAGGTAAAGCCAAATCTGTCTATGAAACAGAAGACAATGATCTTTTGATTTTACATTTCCGTGATGATACATCAGCGCTTGATGGTAAGCGTATTGAACAGTTAGCACGCAAAGGCGTGGTCAACAACCGTTTCAATGCTTTTATTATGCAAAAGCTGGCTGATGCTGGCATCGAAACGCATTTTGAAAAGCAATTGTCTGAAGACGAAGTGTTGGTCAAACGCCTAGATATGATTCCGGTTGAGTGTGTCGTACGTAACTTTGCTGCTGGTAGCTTGGTTCGTCGTTTGGGTTTAGAAGAAGGCCAAGCATTGACGCCGCCTACTTATGAGCTATTTTATAAAGACGATGCGCTTGGTGATCCAATGGTCAATGAGTCACTATCTGTATCTCTTGGTTGGGCAACTGAAGCACAATTAGCAAGAATGGAAGAGCTGACTCATCAAGTGAATGATGTATTAAAAGCATTGTTTGATGCAGGCGATTTGATACTGGTTGATTTCAAGCTAGAGTTTGGTGTGTTCCATGACCGCATCGTTTTAGGTGATGAGTTCTCTCCAGATGGCTGCCGTATTTGGGATAAAATCACCAAGAAAAAATTGGATAAAGACCGTTTCCGCCAGTCACTAGGTGATGTGATTGAAGCTTATGAAGAAGTGGCTAACCGCATTGGTGTCCCATTAAGCTAAGCGATTAAGTTTCATAACATAAAATAAAAGACTGAGCCATGTGCTCAGTTTTTTATGGCATCATATTACTATTGGTACCCTAGTGAGGGCTTGAATCTTCGGTTTTAGATTAGTGGTATCAACGTTTTAACTTGCTGAGATAGCCATAGTGTACTTCATGTTGTACCTACCATATATATTTTATCTATGATCGGTGCGCTATACAGGCATCGAGCTGCCAGTATTGTATGTGAAGTTAATAACCATGAAGTATATTGTCGCAGCATAGTTATCGTTCAATGACACAAATAGGATAACCGCCTGGATTCTTGCCACCGCCTAGATCCAAGCAAATATCATCGTAATAAAATTCATGAGCTTTGATGCCTAGCCAAAATGCAAAAATAGCGGTGACAGCAATCATGATTATCATCTTATTATTCATATAGAGATCCTAGGTAAACAAGTAACTACAACGATATTTATTTGGATATATCTTATACGAATTAGAAATTAATAGAGCTGTAGCGTGTTCTCATGCTTTGTTTTTTGTAAGGTAGGTCAAATTATGAGTAAATATACCCCAACGGAATCAGTCTATTTCACCCTTCAAACCTATTAATAGACCAATTAAAACAGACTGCGATTTTTATCTATTTATCAGTAATACTTAATGACGAAATCCTCTTTATCCATAAGTATTGATGCTTAATACGCACTATCAAGATTAGCCTTTTGGATATAGATTTATAGCTTAACTCGTATAAAAATCAAACATAGCATAAACATTGTCCTCAATATCTTATCTTAATTTTGTGCTAATTTATTAATACTTGTTTATTAGTATTTGGTCATGTCAATTAGATGATAAAAATAAGAAAAGGTTTCGCTAATGTCTACTGCCTCGTCAACTGTTTTAGCACCTGATTGGTTTACGCGTCCAACTTGTGTAGTCGCTGCTGACTTGGTTGGCAAAGTGCTCTGTAGAAAATTGATAGATACCGATGGCACCGTGAAAATACTGCGAATGCGTATCTCAGAGACCGAAGCTTATATCGGTGAAAATGATCCTGCCTGTCATTCCCATGCAGGCACAAGAACCTCACGTACTGAAATCATGTATGAGCAAGGCGGTGTGTTCTATGTCTATTTGACCTACGGCGTACATCATATGCTTAACTTAATCAGTGGTGCTGCAGAATCGCCAGAGTCGGTGTTGATACGGGCTGGATTTTTGACAGAGGATAGTGATCGTCTAGTTGACGAGCAACTACTTAGCTCAGACAAACAGCTTAGCCATCCCAAGCAGTTTGCTGGCCCTGGAAAGCTAACCAAGCGATTGCAAATTGATCGTGATTTATATGGCAAGGTGATTAGCCTAGCGTCAGCCGTTTGGATAGAGGATGATGGATGTCAGCCACCAATATCGCTGCGCCCACGTATTGGTATTGACTATGCAGGTGAAGCAAAAGACTGGTTATTACGTTATGTGTGGACTGACCATGCTTCTTTATCCAAAAAATAGTATCGCCTGTAGATTGGATACTTTATTTTGAATGTATTTTATGAGATTAATGTAGAGAGGATAGACGATATGTATAAGCTCACAGTTTTTATCCCAGAATCTGCTCTAGATCAGGTGAAGTCTGCTTTGTTTGCTGCTGGTGCAGGCACCATTGGTAATTATGAGCAGTGCTGTTGGCAGGTAAAGGGAACAGGACAGTTTATGCCATTATCAGGTAGTACGCCGTATATCGGTACACATGATAGCTTAGAAACGGTCGATGAATGGCGAGTTGAAATGGTGGTTGACGAAGCATTTATCGATGCTACTATTGCTGCGTTAAAAGAGGCGCATCCATATGAGACACCAGCCTACGATGTGATAAAGGTCTTAGATTTCTAGGGCGTGTCCTCATTTTAAAAATGGTGATAAAAATGAGATAAATCGCAGACAAACAAGGAAAATAGCGCAGATAATATCGAGATATTAGTCAGCTATTTGATGCCGTTTGGCAAGATTTAGCCATTTTTAACCCATTTAGATAACTATCGATTGAATTGAGGACACGCCCTAGTATTTGAATTGAAGATATACTCTGTGCTTGCATAATAAAGTGAAAAAAAAGGTCAAATATACCAAGAGCTGGTTTATTTGACCATAGGCATCAAGAGGTGAACGATGCCAAAAGTTTATACTCGTATCTATACTATAAGATACGAATGTTGTGAATAGTAGTGGTGTTGAAACCTAGTCTTTCTTCACCTTAATGACATTTAAATTAGGGTAACCAAGTAGTATTTCATAATCTTGTGAGCCACGTCTTGCTTCGATTTCAAACACGCCGCGATTGTTCTTTTCTTCAAGCTCAATATCTTTTACACGGTAACCCATCGCACTAACTTTTCTGACCGCTTGTTGTTTGATCGCTGGGTAGCGGGATTCTCTTGTAATATTACCTTCAATATCATCATTTTTATGATGCTTACTGTCTTTATGCTTCCCATTGTTTTTATATTTGTCTTTTTTATCATGGTCTTTTTCGTATCTGTCATCTTTTCCAGTAGATGACCATGATTTCTTGTCTGAGCTGACTAGTCTTAGGTCAGGATACGTATACTTAAGCTCATAGGCTTGTTTACCTTTAGTGGCATAAGCTGTAAGTATCTGACTGCCTCGATAATTGCTAGCTTGAATGTCTCTGACATTATAACCCTTGCGACGTAAGTCTTGACGTAGCTGCTGACTAACGCGGTTGACGTTATTGTTACTTGTATTACTATCACGGTACACAGGGCGATTTTCATAAGGGGAGGCGATAGTGGTACAGCCGACCATCGTGCCCAACAAAGCAACTGCAAGCCCTGATGAAAGAATCGTTTTTACGGTGGAGCGTTGTAATGTTCTCATAATGAATCTTCCTATTATTTAGTATAGCGCAGCGACTGTGAATTTTTTAACTATGTTTTCTTAACTTGGTATGCTTAATTTGAAGAATTTGATGCCTAATATATTGATACTTACTATCATACTGGCGAAAATACCTTGCCTAGTAACTGCATTTTAATAATTCAGCTAGTAATGAAATATTTCCTTACATTATCAATCATAAGGTATAAAGCTTGGTGTTAGATGTCATTTACGTTAAGAAGTTGTAAATGAATAGAATTTGGATATATTGATTTGAAGGCAAGCTATTACGTGACATCATCTAAAGATGTTCAACTAATAAAATACTCAACCAATAATAAGGGAAAAAATGCTACTCAAACTCATTCTATTTTCAGGATTTGCAGGTGTAACGGTATTTATCGGTGGGTTATTGGCTAATATCTTTAACCATCATGTTAAAGACAGCCCTATTAAATATCAGGTGGTGCATACCCTAATGTCGTTTGGTGCGGGTATTATATTGTCTGCATTGGCCTTGGTTTTGGTGCCCAAAGGTATGGAGGTACTCAGTATTTGGGGAGTGATAGGATCGTTTTCATTTGGTGCTATCTTGTTTATGTTGATAGACCGAAAGCTAGCATCGTCAGGCAGCCAGCAAGCAACGTTGCTAGCGATGATGATGGATTTTGTACCAGAGTCTATTGCTTTAGGTGCTGTCTTTGCTATCGAACCACAAATGGCATTGTTATTGGCTATTTTTATTGGTTTACAAAATCTGCCTGAATCCTTTAATTCGTTTCGCGACTTAGTGCGCAGCGGTTTTAGTGTACGAAAGACATTGATCATATTTTTTGGTTTGAGCTTTTTTGGGATTATATCTGCACTGATCGGGCATTTTTTGCTGAGTCAGCATCCCAATATTACTGCTCATCTAATGATATTTGCCAGTGGGGGTATCTTGTATTTGTTGATTCAAGACATCATCCCTGAAAGTAAATTAGACAATAATTATCTGACGTCACTGGGTGCTTCACTAGGATTTTTGGTCGGCGTGGTCGGTGAAATGGTCATTTAGCCATTTAAAAGCAAGACAAATTGGCTCATTATTAAAATACGTGTAAGCATATGCTTACACGCAATGACGCTTATGCGACTTAACATCAGGCTAGGAATTGGGCATTATAGTCACACGGCATTAGGAAATGTGACTCAAGGATTGAGTTGACCGCATTAAGGATAATGACTGACTTATTAGCATCAGGATGATAATAATAAGTGAGGTAAGGACACATAACCTTTGCTGATAGCAGCAGTTAATGCTGTAGACGTAGTAAATAGGGCAGGATGCCCAGTATCACAATATGCTGAAGACTATGCAAGGATGTATAGGAAACAGTCGTGATAGGTAACATGGATAGTTAACAATAAAACCGCATAACAATTAATTGCTATGCGGTTTTATCGTGTCTGGGTGTTGAGAAACTTTATTAAGCTGAAGGATGAATGGTTTTTTATCTGTCCACTTATACTTAATATATTTATCTGCTTCTACAGAAGTCATTCGCCAATAGAAAGCCGCATAGATTCTATGCGGCTTTCGTTTTTTATTAAAATAAATTAGTATTTATTTTCGCGGCGCCAGTCATCGACTTCACGTTCAGCATCATCCTTACTGTGGCCATAGCGCTCTTGGACTTTGCCGACTAGCTTGTCACGGCTGCCTTCAACATGTAACAGATCATCATCAGTCAAATCAGCCCATTTCTGCTTTACTGACCCTTTTACTTGGTTCCATTCACCTTTTAGCGTATGTTCGTTCATTGTTAATTCCTTTTTTGTTGGTTATTTTATTACTTTTATAGATACTTACTTTGTTATTAACTTCTGTGGAACGGGCGGAGCAAGTTTTATTATTGTTTATTATTTTTATAATCTAATTTTAAACAAAGGCATCTAGTGGGCATCTCTACTGTCTTATTGTTATTTGTGCCTTTTTATTATTTTTACTAAGTGTTGATTGCCTTGTGGTTAAATATAGGCTTATTTATAAATCGTGTCTGTACATCCAATGTTTATAGTGTTGCTTAATTATGGTGAGCGTGCAGTGTATGTTATCTAGAGGGGCGCTATAGTCATAAATCGTAAATTATGTCTATTGTGCGTTATTATGATTGAAGAATTAACTCAACGTTTTGACAGATTTTATCATTGAAAATGATCAATATAAAAAGAGCAACTGTTTGCATATGAAGCAGCGGCTCTTTTTTTATTGGTCATAATTAAGAATGAAAGGGTTCCGTTATTTTGCTAGAGTCGCTAAATAACGCTGATAACGTTTGGTCAGTCTCTTTATTCGAATACGATCCTTAACGAGCGAGAGTATCGGTGAAGCATTGGGTTTAGGTAGCTTGCCTTTGCCCATACGTTGCAGTTGGCGCTTGATTACTGCCATAGTAGCAACAGCGCTCAAGGTTTTATCACGCCATTGCACGACTGGATTATGAGCGCTAGTAGTTTCATCTTTTTTCCAATCATTGGGCAAGGAGGGGTTCATGGCGAGAGCGGTTCCCATACCAACGATATCAATCCCTTGCGCAAGTACATTTTCTGCAACGGCTAAACGTCTGACGCCACCTGTGGTCATCACTGGCATGGTAGCCACCTGAGCAATTTCTTTTGCAAAGTCTAAAAAATAGGCTTCTCGTTGTAGTGTTCTGCCATCTGCTGTACTACCTTGCATAGCAGGGCTTTCGTAACTACCACCAGACAGTTCGACCAAATCTACTGCCAACTCATTCATGGCTAAAATAACCACTTTTGCATCGTCTGCATCAAATCCACCACGCTGAAAATCTGCTGAATTTATTTTGACCCCAACCGCAAAACTGGGTGACACTGCAGCACGAACGGCTTTAATGACTGTAATCAATAATCGCATACGGTTTTCAATTGAGCCGCCATATTCATCTTGGCGCTTATTGGTCAGTGGTGATAAAAATTGAGAAATGAGATAACCATGGGCGGCATGAATTTGGACGCCATTAAAACCTGCTTGTTCAGCTCTGATTGCTGTGTCTACGAAGCTTTGAATGAGCTGTTCAATATCTTGTAGCGTCATGGCACGTGGTTGGCTAAATAAACCAGAGTGTTTACCCAAGTCGATGGCCACATCAGAAGGCGACAACACATCCCCGCCCATGGCAGCATACACTTGACGACCAGGGTGGTTGAGCTGCATCCAAACGTGCGTATTGTTTTGTTTGGCAGCCTGTGACCATGCTGTAAAAGGAGCGATATTGCTGTATTTATCTAATACGATGCCACCAGGGCCTGTCATCGCGCGACCATCTACCATGACGTTACCAGTGATCAGAAGGCCTGTGCCACCTTCAGCCCAGCGCTGATATAAGTGCAAAAGTGCATGGCCAGGAATTTGGCCTTCATCCGCCATGTTTTCTTCCATAGCAGCTTTAGCCAAGCGGTTAGAAAGGGTGGCGCCACAAGGCAATGTGAAAGGGGAAAAAACAGATGATGTCATGATGGCAACCTAAAAATTTCATTTTGTGAAGCACGAGTTCTACTATGGGTTTCACTATAGACTTATGGTTTAAATGACTATAACCTTATAGTTGAAATAATAGCTATCGGCGTGTGGCCGTCATCATCACATTTTTTCGGCGCAATAGCACTCAAGGTAAATTACTGGTGTGTCGATTTAATTATTTATCGAGTAAGCAAATAAAAAAGGATGCTTTTTCATTGACTGTACTAGCGCAACATCTGGTTGTACCAACAGAATCTAAACGCGAGATGGCGAAAGCCAAAACGCGCCGTGCATTATTGAAAAGTGCATTGAGGCTGTACAGTTTAGAGGGTGCTCAGGGCATGAGTATGAATAAAGTGGCCAAAGGTACCGGTATTGCGCAGCCAAGCTTTTATAACCATTTTGACAGCCTAGACGCGCTGCAAAATGAACTGAGTGCTCAGCTAAAAGACAACTATCTGTCACCCATGCGCATGGCGTGGGTCGATATGCTCAAAGATTATGATGTATTAAGTAAAGCGCAGTTTAATGAGCGCTGTCAGCAATGTTTGGTGATGATTTTTGATTCGGCCTTTCAAAACATTGCACTGTTTCAGCATTTGTTAGAGGATCGCCCACGGTTTACTGCCAATATAGAAAACCAATCTTCGTTAAACAACGGATTGGGCAATTTAGTCACCGAGATACAAGCAGAGTGGACAGAGATATTTATTCAAGGATTGCAGTTATCCAATCGTTCTTGTGAACGCAGTGTTGTCAATCTTTGTGTTGATATTGCTGCTGCACAAGTACATGAGCTCATATTAGGCTGTCATCAGCAGCGCTACTCAAGGCAGCAAGCGATTGATACGTTAAGCAGCAGCTTTGATGCACTGTTCGCCAAATTTTTGCACGGAAGCAATAGTAGTGAATAACGATAATAAGCGACAACTATTATCGTAAAAACTAGGATTAATCAAACATAATAGGGAGAGTTATTATGGCCACAACCATGGCTACACCAACGTTAGGCGAAGCGCAAACGCATTTTAGAACTTGTACATTGTGCGAGGCGATGTGCGGTGTTGAGATAAAGCACGACGGCGAAAAAGTATTATCGATCAAAGGCGATAAAAACGACCCTTTTTCTCAAGGTTATATTTGTCCAAAAGCAACGGCTTTGCAGGATTTGCACGAAGACCCTGACCGTCTGCGTCAGCCGGTAGAGAGAACGGCCGATGGCTGGAAAACTATCAGTTGGCCAGAAGCATTGGATAAAGTTGCCGCAGGTATTCAGTCCATACAGCAAAAGTATGGAAAAAATGCGTTAGGTGTTTATTTGGGCAATCCTAACGTACACAACATGGGCGGTATGTTGACCATAAAACAACTGCTTACTAGCTTAAAGACGCGTAGTCGATTTTCTGCCACTTCAATTGACCAACTGCCGCACCATATCGTCAGTATGCACTTATTTGGCCATATGCTACGCATTCCAGTTCCTGATGTGAATCACACTCAGTATATGCTCATTATCGGTGGCAATCCGCTTGCCTCTAACGGCAGTATCATGACTGCCCCGAACATGCGCCAAAAACTAAAAGACATCAAAGCCCGTGACGGCAAAGTGGTGGTGATTGATCCAAGACGTACAGAAACTGCTGACATCGCTAGTGAGCACCATTTTATTCGCCCCGCGACAGACGTGTTGCTATTACTGGCGATGCTGAATGAAATCTATGCGCAAGGCTATGCTAAGTTAGATAGCAAGGTCGCTGCATTGGCACCTGAGATTGACCGACTTGCTCTGTTTGCCAAAGAGTACACGGCTGAATCTGTAGCAGACATTACGGGTATTACCGCTGCTGAAATAAAACGTATTGTGAAAGAATTCTGCGAAGCTGAAAGCTCAGTCTGTTATGGCCGTATGGGTATCTCAGTGCAAGAGTTTGGCCTACTGAGCCAGTATTTATCGATGGTGATAAACATCGTCACAGGACGCTTAGATGAAGTGGGCGGGCTGATGTTCCCTAATCCTGCGGTGGCTGTTGTGAATAGCTCAGGCCCAGGCTATTTGGGTAAACGTCACAGCCGCGTAAGTAACCTGCCTGATTTTAATGGTGAGTATCCCGTAGTCGCCATGGCAGATGAGATGTTGGTCGAGGGCGAGGGGCAATTAAAAGGATTCGTCACTGTTGCAGGTAACCCTGTGCTCAGTACACCAAACGGTGAAAAGCTAGACGAAGCGCTGTCAAAATTAGAGTTTATGGTGTCACTCGATTACTTTGTGACCGAGACCAGTCGCCATGCCAATATTATCTTGCCACCTGTATCGCCACTAGAGCGCGACCATTATGATGTTACGTTTAATGGTTTTGCAGTGCACAATGTCGCCAAATACTCGCCAGCTTTGTTTGAGAGATCAGAAGAGACGAGACATGATTGGGAGATTTATTTAGAGCTGGCAGCACGCTTGGACAAAGATGCGCCAGAAGCAACACAAAAAGAGCGTGCAGCGATAAAAGCATTTGGGCCAAAATTTGTTTTAGAGCAGGGTCTAAAGTATGGGCCTTATAAAGAAGTCACACTAGATGTGCTCATGGAAAACCCGCATGGTATCGATTTAGGGCCATTGCACAGTATGTTGCCAGACGCTATCAAGCATGCAGACAAGCAGATTCATCTTCATGTCGATTTTTATCAAGCAGATTTGGCACGGGTTAGAGAGATGGTACAGCAGTATAACGATGATGAGATTTTACTCATTGGCCGTCGTCATGTGCGTAGCAACAACTCATGGTTGCACAACAGCCATCGATTGGTAAAAGGAAAATCTCGTTGTACATTGATGCTGCATCCTGACACAGCGGCGCAGCATGGTATCGCTGATGGTCAATCTGTAAAAGTCACCTCACGAATCAGCAGTGTGATCATTGCAGCAGAAGTGACCGACGAGCTGATGCCAGGCGTGGTGAGTATTCCGCATGGCTTTGGTCACGGCCGTAAAGGGGTTAAGCAAAAAATCGCCCAAGCAAACGCAGGGGTTAGCGTTAACGATTTGACTGATGACACATTGATTGATCGGTTAAGTGGCAACGCGGCAGTTAACGGTGTGCCGGTACAACTGGAAGCATTGGATGTAGATAGTTTATCTACTGCTACAGAAACTGTAGCGGAAGGCGCAGTAGTATAAAGTTAATTATAAACTTATAGAAATGCAAAAAAGGCGTTCACGTAAAGTGAGCGCCTTTTTTTTGTTTGCAATCTGAATATATCGCTGACCCGATTAAACGCTCATGCCGATAAAATCAAAGTCGACATGAGGGGTTTCACCTTGTATCAATAAGCTAATGGCTTTTGCAGAACCACAAGAGTGTGTCCATCCCAATGTGCCATGCCCAGTATTGAGCCATAAGTTGTCAAAAGTAGCTGAAACATTATGACTACCATGTTTGACCTGACCGCAGTGCGCACGACCAATCAAAGGCACGTTCGATGGGGTCATCGGGCGCAGTCCTGTCCAATATTGTACCGAGTTTGCGATAATACCTTTCGGAAATAACTGCTGTACACGCCGAGTAATGGCTTCACAGCGAGTGGTATTCAAGTCTAAGTTGTAGCCATTAAACTCTGCGGTGCCAGCCACTCGTAACTTGTCACCCAATCGTGAGGTGACCAGTTTGAACTCATCATCAATTAGACTAACAAAAGGCGCTAAATGCGGCGCACGTGGATTCACCGTATAAGTAGCTGAATAACCTTTTGCTGGAAATATTGGCGCGTGTATGCCCAAAGGTTTTAGTAATGACACGCTATAGCTACCAAGCGCCAATACATAGGTATCAGCCGTAAAGGTTTGGGCATTTTCACCTGTCGGGCGAATGGTAACACTGTGCATGTGCGGGCGTGAAGAGTCTGTATCGGTATTGAGTGCTAAAATCTCAGTATCATATAAAAACTGTACGCCAGCATCGATGCAGCGCTGCGCCAAACGCTGGGTAAACAGGTGCGCATTACCAGACTCATCACGACTGGTATAGGTTGCCCCAGTGAGCTTGTGCGCAATTGGGTAGAGCGCTGGCTCTAAATTGACAGCATTATTAATATCAATCACGTAGCGCTCACAACCGAGGGCCTGCATACGTTCGGTTGGCTCGATGGCAGCATCAAACTCTGCCTGATTGGTATAAAAATGCATGATACCGCGTGTTTGCTGCTCGTAATTAATACCGATATCTGTACGCAGCTGCTGCAAAGCGTCTCTAGAATATAATCCTAAGCGTACCATCTGCACTAGATTGGCATCGGCTTTGTCAGCGCGGCATTCTTGCAGAAACTGCATCGCCCATTTGAGCTGAGCTTTGTCAGCCCGCAAGCGATACAGAAGCGGGGCATCTTCTTTAAACAACCACTTGAGCGCTTTCATTGGAGTCGCAGGATTGGCCCAAGGTGTGGCATGCGACACCGATATTTGACCACCATTTGCAAATGAGGTTTGCAAGCCTGCTGCGGGTTCACGCTCAATCACAGTCACATCATAGCCTGCTTGACGAAGATACCATGCGGTGGTCACACCGACCACGCCTGCTCCAAGTACTGCAACATGTGTCATAGGGTTCTCTACTGTGATTGTCTAATGGCCTGACAGCAATGGGTCAAACTTCTAACACCATGTATAGGGCAAGTTTTTATTTGGCGCGGGCCACATCAGCTTGCAGGGCGGCTGGCAAGTCTAACGGTGTTAGTGCGCTATCAACAAGATACTCTGGACGAGCAATCACCAATGCTTCAAAACCTTCGGCATTGGCAATCGCATTGACCACTTGGATTTTATCAATCTTGTCACCCGCAGCTGGTACCTCACCAGTGCCTTTTACATAGTGCAAAAATGCTTTGGGTGCTGATTTAAAATAAATACGAGCGATGACTTCTTGGCCCAGATAGCAGCCTTTGTCGTAATCCATGCCGCCGCGCTGATGCAGACGCAGCTCTTGCGGTTGGAATTCACCTTGAGTGGTAGCTACGATCCAATAGTTACCAGTGGCAATACTGCATTGCATCCAAGCTTGTGTATCCTCAGTCGTATTATGATCGTCTTTATGGCTAAAAGTCGGTACATTATCAAGGACACAAGGATAAATTGGCGTCGGTGCGCTGGTCTCAAATTTAGAAAACGCCCCATACTTTTTAAGATGTGCTTGCAATGACTCAGCGCAGTCGCTACTTATAACTACATCATACTGCTTTTCGGCTTGTTTCTTAATCCAAATACCAAATTCAATACGGCCTTTTAAGTTACCGATGGCGGCTGCCTGATAGCTAAGCCCAAGTTTGGTAACATCACAGGTCAATTGTCCTTGAAAGAATTTTTCGGCATCCTCGCCTTGAATGGTTAATTGTGAAAACTGCGGTATGGTTAATGAATTTGAAGACTGAGTCATTGTTATTATCCTTCTGATGAGAGCTTATTTATTAATAATATGTAGGTTAAATCGAAGTGATAAAAAATTATACGGGCACTTTTATCATTGACAGTATATGTGCACATTAAACTAAATGAAGCTAAGAAGAGTACCACAAAAAACACGGTCATAAAAAAGCTCGTGGTTAAGTGGTGAGTTAACAGTTAAATTGGGCTCAGTACCCAGTTTTCAACCGTACAAATTGGTTAAAATTGTCGAGTTACGGTACAATGTTGGCTCTAGTAAAAACCTAATCTGTCATGGCTGCCGAGGAAATAATGAGCTTACCAAATTGCCCTAAATGTGATGCTGAATATACGTATGAAGATGGTGCGTTACTGGTATGTCCAATGTGTGCTCATGAGTGGACAGCGGCTGAGACCGATGCTGCGCAAGCTGAAGAGCAAGATGCAGTTATTCGTGATGCTGTCGGCAACGAGCTACAAGACGGTGATGCGGTGACTGTGATCAAAGACCTAAAAGTCAAAGGCTCTTCAATCGTGATTAAAGTCGGGACGAAAGCGAAAAGCATTCGCCTGTTGCCAGATGCTACTGACGGTCATGATATCGACTGCAAACTTGACGGCTACGGGCCAATGAAGCTCAAATCTTCTGTTGTCAAAAAAGCATAGCGCTCCAAACGTGCTTGAAAAATTGGATAATAAACAAATATAAAATAGAAGTTTAGTCAAAAAATACAGAAGTTATAAAACATAGAACCTATGAGTAGAGAATAACTATGAGTACTAAAAACGAACAGCTCTTTGCACAAGCCAGCAAACATATCCCGGGTGGCGTCAACTCGCCAGTCCGCGCCTTTGCTGGAGTCGGCGGTACGCCTATCTTTATGCATCGTGCCAATGGTAGCAAAATTTATGACACCGAAGACAATGCTTATATTGATTATGTTGGCTCGTGGGGCCCAATGATTTTGGGTCATGCGCATCCAAAAGTCATTGATGCGGTTAAAAAAGCCGCTGATGATGGTTTAAGCTTTGGTACGCCTACACCGTTCGAGACGACAGTTGCTGATAAGATTTGCGAAATCGTGCCTAGCGTGGAGATGATTCGTATGACCAGCTCAGGTACAGAAGCGACCATGAGCGCGATTCGCTTGGCGCGTGGTTATACCCAGCGTGACAAAATCGTTAAATTTGAAGGCTGCTATCATGGGCATTCAGATAGCCTATTGGTAAAAGCAGGTTCAGGCATGCTTGATATTGGTGAGCCAACCTCGAAAGGCGTGCCTGCCGATTTTGCCAAGCATACGATTACGATTCCTTATAATGATCCGCAAGCGATTAAAGACTGTTTTGAGAAATGGGGCGAAGAAGTCGCTTGCGTTATCTTAGAGCCAATCGCTGGCAACATGAACATGGTCATTCCAACACAAGAATTTCATGATACGTTGCGTGCAGAGTGTACTGCTAATGGGGCAGTATTAATCTTTGATGAAGTCATGACTGGCTTTCGCGTTGGTCTTGGCGGAGCGCAAGCACATTTCGGTATCGATCCTGACTTGACTTGCTTTGGTAAAATCATCGGTGCAGGTCTGCCAGTAGGCGCTTTCGGTGGTAAAAAAGAAGTCATGTCTTGTATCGCCCCACTTGGCGGTGTCTACCAAGCGGGTACGTTATCAGGCAACCCGTTAGCGATGCGTGCTGGTATTGCGATGTTTGAAGACTTAACGGTAGACGGCTTTTATGACGAATTAGCAGCGAAAGTTGATCGTCTAGTAGACGGTTTTCAAGCAGCGGCTGACAAGCACGGTATCAACCTGCGTACCAATAAATTGGGCGGCATGTTTGGTATGTTCTTCGTCAGAGACAATGCGACCACTGTGCCTCAGAACTTTGATGACGTGACAGAGTGTGATATGACTGTATTTAATACATTCTTCCACGGTATGCTAGATCGCGGTATTTATTTGGCACCGTCGGCTTATGAAGCAGGTTTTATGTCTATCAAGCATAGCGATGAAGATATTGATGCGTCGATCAAAGCGGCTGATGAGATATTTGCTGAAATGGCCAGTGCTTAATTTATTCTGACTCAACGTCATAAGTAGCATTGATCAAGGCAATCAAAGCCATAAAAAAACCAGTACCTTAAGACTTAAGAGGTGCTGGTTTTTTTATGGCTAATTCTTTATTACTACTTATTTTCTACAGTCATCTATTTACTTTTGATGTTCTTAATATCGGCATCTAATTGTACACGTCGTTGCTGTGTATAAGTGGTCAAACAACCGTTGAGCGCCATTGGGTAAGCACTACCGCCACGAACTGAACTGGCAGAAAACTGGCAAGCTTTGTCTCTAAAATCAATCCATGCCAATTGCACCGTTTTTAATTGCTTTTTCTCAGAGCTATTAAGTAAACGCTGAAAATCACGGTAAGACTGGTTCAGTTTTTTGTCTTCTACGGCCAGCTCAGCTGCAATACACTTGTTAATATCAGTCTGAGTATAGGCATTGTCGCAGGTGTTTTCTGCAGACGCTTGAGCACTGACAAATAGTCCTGTTGACAGTAAAGCAAGACAGCCGACTTTTTTAATATGACTCATGATAAACATATAATCTCGTTACTTGTGTGAAATGGCATTTAGCATAGCATGGCTATATTCCGCATATATCTTGAGTTTATGAGGGGTTTGGTAAATGTGTATTTTCGATTATATCTATATTTTTTAAGCTAGTCGAGCCAAGTTTTTGTTCTAAATACTGGTCATAAAAAGTGATGCATATGGCCCGAAAAATACTACTAATAACAGAGCCCATAAAGTGACTCAGCCGCTTAAAAAATCGTTATTAGAGTGTGCTATGCTGAGAAAAACATACTCAGCAAGGACGCTAACTCATGACTACCAGCACTAACGATATGCCTAGCAGTAATACGCCACCGTTATGGCAAGCCTCGTATGAGAAACACGGACTAAGAAATAATCTAGATGTGTTAGAGGGCAAGCACAACCTGCTAGATTTATTGCAACCCAAGATAGATCAGCATCGTGATTCTGTGGCTTTTAGTATGGGGCCAGCCACACTTACTTTTGCACAATTGGATATTGCCAGTCGCCGCTTTGCTGCTTTTTTACAAGCAAAAGGAATCAACAAGGGCGATCGTGTCGCTGTACAACTACCCAATATATTGCAGTATGCAGTCGTGCTGCTTGGTTGCTTGCGCTCGGGCACCGTACTGGTGAATGTCAATCCGATGTACACCCATTATGAATTGGCACACCAACTGACGGATGCACAAGTTAGCGTGCTGGTTGTCCTTGATGGGATGACAGCCGCTTTCGATCAATTAGACGATGCAGTGAAATCGCAGCTGTCACTGGTCATATATTGTTCTGTCAATCCGAATGCGGCACCTGCTGATAACGATATTGCTTTACTTACCCAACTTGAAGACTCAGCTGATACTACTCGTCAATTCAATCAAACCAACCAAACCACAGCTGATAATGCTGCAAACGACACCTCAGAGCAGAGTGTAAGCTTTGCGCATATTATAAATACATACCACGCTGAGCAATATCAGCCTGTGATTATCGAGCGTGAGGATTTGGCATTATTACAATATACAGGCGGCACGACTGGTAAGCCAAAAGGTGCCATGCTGACACATTATAATGTCATGGCTAATATCTGTCAGTGTTATGCGATGTTTGGCAAGGCGATTGAAGCGGGTCGTAGTGAGCAGATTAAGATACTGAATCCTTTGCCGCTTTATCATATTTTCTCATTTACCGTTTGCGGTTTGCTCGGTATATATGGTGGCTGGGAGGATATCTTGGTTACCAATCCACGTGATATCGATGGCTTAGTCAATACCATCGAGCAGCATCGTCCGCATGTTATTCCTTCTGTGAATACCTTGTTTATTGGTATGCTCAACCATCCAAAATTTGCTGGCCTTGATTTTAGTCGATTGGCCTTATCTATCGGTGGAGGCACTGCCATCATCAAGGCGGTATCCGATCAGTGGCAACAAGTGACGGGCATGATGATTCATGAAGGTTATGGAATGTCTGAGACGGCACCAGTTATCTCGTTCAATCCACCAAGGATTACGAATTTTAATGGTAGCGTTGGTCTGCCATTAGCCTCGATGAATATTAAAATCATTGATGAAAATGGGTCCTCATGTGCAATTGGAACACCTGGGGAAGTCGGCATCAAAGGACCACAAGTGATGCAAGGCTATTGGCAGAAAGACAATACAGATACCTTTACTACAGACGGTTATTTTAAATCTGGCGATATTGGCGTCATGGATCACGATGGTTTTTTGACACTCGTTGATCGTAAAAAAGACATGATATTGGTCTCAGGATTTAACGTTTATCCTAATGAAGTAGAGGCCGCATTAACTGAGCATCCAAAAGTGCTAGAAGTGGCCGTCATTGGTGTCGAAGACAAACACAGCGGTGAAGTACCCAAAGCCTTTGTGGTTAAAAAAGATCCAAGTTTAACGGCTGATGAACTGGCGGCTTTTGCTATTGAGCGTCTGACTGGCTATAAGCGTCCGCAGTCTTATGTGTTTATCGATGAGTTACCGAAGACAGCAGTCGGTAAAATATTACGTAAATCTTTGCGATAAATGAATACGTCATTTCACTAATGAATGTGGAATGACACGAATAAAATCCTCAAAACGAATAAAAAACGGGGCTGCTATTTTAAGCAGCCCCGTTTTTTAATGCGTGTGTTATATGATGATTGAGTCTTATCGCGCTTTATCAAACTTGCGATCTCTCAAGCTTAAGTTACCGCGCACCACATCGCCATACATTCTGAAGTCGCTGGCAAAGCTTTTTAATGGAAATTTAAAAGAAGCCGGTTTGTTTTTTTCAAAGAAAAAATGACCCACCCACGCGCAAGCATATCCAGCCGCGATGCCTTTTAGTAAAGGTTTGGCTGAGCCAGTTTTGACAGACTTTGCGAGTCCCAATAATCCAAAACTACTACCTGCAAAATGCAGGCGTCGGCAAGCCATGTTTTGATGCTCATCCAAATAGAAATCATAAAATTTCTGAGCAGCTGGCGTATTGGTTTTGACGATTTCTTTCTTAGAATTGCTGTTGATATGCGTATCAGCAGTTTGAGCCATGCTCTGTGTAGCAGTATTATTCATTTTTTAGCTTCCTTGCTAGTGGTGTATGCCATATAAAATTAAGGCAGGATGAGTAAAGATGTTTTTATTTAGATGCTAATTATAGGCGATAGCCTATCTAAAAACAGATACCAAGTCACTGTTATTTATTATAATATTGGTGGCTTTCAATGTAGCAAACCCATATTATTAACACAAGCAATAGATGCTGAGTGTGCCTCGTTTACTGTATATATGGTGTCATGACGCGTGCGCTGTGGTTTTGTGTCGCTTGCGAGTGTTTGGCATAAATGCTTTAATGGCAAAAATAGCGTCTATTTGTATAGATAGCCCTATTTTATGCATCTGTAATTTTTGCACAGATTAGCCGCCTGATTTTAATAAGTATTCTTCTTCCTTTATCTAACATGGTAACGACTTCTCTTATGCCTATTGACTACCTTACGAATCCACCGCTTGCTGATGACGAAATGATGGCAGCCATTGATATTGGCTCCAACAGCTTTCACCTAGCCATTGCGCGTCTCGATCATGGTGAGGTGCGAAAAGTAGTGTCTATGTCTGAAAAGGTTCAGCTCGCCGCCGGATTAGATGAAAACAAAATCTTAAGTGCAGCAGCTGAAAAGCGTGGCCTTGAGTGCCTGAGTCGTTTTGTGGCGCGCTTGGACTCGGTGCCACCTGAGCGTATTCGTATCGTCGCGACCAATGCGTTGCGACAAGCCAAAAACGCAAACGACTTTATTGCTCATGCCAATAAGATTTTGCCCAAGCCTATTGAGATTATTGCAGGGCGCGAAGAAGCTCGATTGATCTATCTGGGTGTCTCGCACACCAATGCCAGTAGCGATAAACGCTTGGTGATGGATATCGGTGGTGGTTCGACAGAGTTTATTATTGGTCAAGAGTTCGATCCACTATTGACTGAGAGTCTACAGATGGGCTGCGTAGCTTTTACGCAAAAATACTTTTCTGACGGATTGATTACTAAAGAAGCTTTTAATAATGCTATCTCAGGCGCACGCAAAGAAGTGCTCGCAATCAATGGCCGTTATCAAAAGACTGGCTGGAGTAGTGTGGTTGGCTCTAGTGGTACGATCAAAGCGGTGCGTAATGTCCTTGTTTCGAAAGGCTGGGCCGATGAGCAAGAACGCATCACTTATAAAGGTGTCAAAAAACTAGAGAAGCTGCTGCTCAAGATTGGCAACGTTGATGATATTGACTTAGAAGGTGTAAAAGAGCACCGTAAAGCAGTATTCCCAGCGGGTGTTGCCGTATTGCGTGCGGTGATGAAGGTACTGAGCATTGAAACCATTGCTTATTCAGATGGTGCGCTACGCGAAGGGGTTATGTATGACATGCTCGGGCGTTTTGCTAGTGAAGATGTGCGTGACCGCAGTGTCTTGGCACTGATTAAGCGTTATTCAGGTGATAAGAAACAAGCCAAGCAAGTGGTCAAGACCAGCCGTCATTTATTTGAGCAGGTTATGGATAAGCTTGCGCTTAGTAGCGATGATGGTGACTTGCTCAGACGGGCAGCCTTCTTGCATGAGATAGGGCTCGCGATCAGTCATAGCAGCTATCATAAGCACAGTGCATATCTGCTCGAATATTCAGATATTCCAGGATTTTCGCAAGTCGATCAAAAACGTATGGCGCAGTTGATGCTCAATCATCGCCGTAAGCTCAAGGCTGATATGCTTGAGCAGACGTGCACTATCGGTGGTGAACAGCTCGTTTATCTCTGTTTGCTATTACGTCTGGCAGTGTTGGCACATCATAGTCGCAGCGATTATGAGTTACCCGAATTAGAGTTAAAAGTCATGGATGATAACTGTTGGCAAATCACCGTTATTGATAGCAGTGAACACTATGCTTTCTTATTGTCTGATCTCCTGACGGAAGCGGATCAATTTGCCAAGTGGGGCGTGAAGCTGAGCGTGGTTGAAGCTTAGCGCTTATAGAAATTACGGTTGTAATTATTAAGCTAAAGATTCGCGTAACAAAAGCTGCTCTGTCGGTAATGTTATGCGATTTAAGATGTGCTACTATAGCTTCTATTGAGTTTACAACTGTACTTCCATTATTTACAAACCCATTATCTACAAACCGATAACGACGCTATTGTTAAATATAATTATTAAAGGGAAAGGTCTATGAGCACTGTCTGGGATAGTGTGCAGCTTGCACGACACGCCAAGCGTCCATTATTTATGGACTATGTTAATCAACTGTTTACCGAATTTGATGAGTTACATGGCGACCGTGCTTATGCCGACGACAAAGCCATACTTGGTGGCTTGGCTCGTTTTGACGATATGCCAGTGATGGTAATCGGTCAGCATCGTGGTCGCAGTACTCGCGAGCGTATTGCTCATAACTTTGGTATGGCCAATCCTGAAGGTTATCGCAAAGTTATTCGTTTGGTCAAAATGGCTGAGCGCTTTAATATTCCTGTGATGACCTTTGTCGATACCCAAGGCGCATACCCTGGTATCGGTGCTGAAGAACGTGGACAAGCACAAGCCATTGCAGAAAGTATTGCGGTGTTCTCTAGCCTAAAAGTACCTATCATTGTCACCATTATCGGTGAAGGTGGTTCAGGTGGTGCATTAGCCATCGGTGTGGGTGATAAAGTAAACATGCTGCAAAACAGTATTTACTCAGTTATCTCTCCTGAAGGTTGTGCGTCCATCTTATGGAAAACCGCTGAAAAAGCACAAGATGCTAGTGAAGCATTGAAATTAAACGCCATTAACCTATATCAAATGGGCTTAATTGATGCTGTTATTGAAGAGGGCGAAGGTGCTCACGTGCAACCGCAACCAGTCATGACCGCACTGAAAGCACTCATTGCTGAACAGTTAGATGAACTTAAAGACTTAGATGCGCATGATCGTTGCGAGCTACGTTATGAAAAGCTAAAAACGTTTAACTCTGAAGTGATGTTGCCTGCTTAGTAATCTAATACTGTACCAACCTAATATTAAACATCACGAATACGTGGCTTTTAATATTAGATGTTGAGCTTAGTGCTAAAATAAAAACGTGTCATTTAATGGCGCGTTTTTTTGTGGCTGTTACTATATAAAGCACCTAACGAAACTAAAAATAAGGCTGACTATGACCAGCAGTGCGATCCTTTCTTATTCTATTGAGCCAATCGCTGAATTACCCGCTGATGATAAGCTAGCCGAAGCTTTATTGAGCAGTTTGGCCGAGTATGGTGAACAGCTGCATGGTCGACGACTTTGGCTGGCATGTAGTGGTGGGCGTGACTCACTGGCATTAGCCGCTTTATGTGTGCAGCTCTATCGACAAGGCCGATTGCCATTTTTGCCGCAGCTCTTACATGTAAATCACGGCTTACAAGCAGACAGTATTGCTTGGGCATCACATGTCGCTGATTGGGCAGCAGTGCAAAAAATACCGTGTCAGATTTTGCATGCGCAAGTGAACGGTCATGATGAACAGGCAGCACGGAAAGCTCGCTATGACGTCATGCGCGCACATATCAATCAAGGTGATGTTTTGCTATTGGGCCATCATGCTGACGACCAAGCTGAAACCGTATTGATGCGATTGATTCAAGGCGCTGGCGTGAATGGTCTATCAGGCATGCAATCGTGGCGCGTACAGAGGCAAGGCGGGCAGCACAATATACTATGGCGGCCTTGGCTAACCATTCGGCGTGCCCGTATTAGTGCCTATGCTCAGCGTTTACAACTGCCCTATATTAATGATCCAACCAATGACACAGGCGATAACGTGCGTAGTGGGTTACGCCGTGACATCATGCCGGTATTGGCGTCATACAATCCCAACGTCATTGATAATATTGCTCGTAGCGCACAGCTATTGAGTGACGCACAGGCAAGTGTCAGTGCACAAGCAGCTGCAGATTTGCAGCAGATAGCGGTTGCTTCATTACAGTTACCATCTGCTCAGCAAGTCCTAAATATTGATGAGCTGCACAAACTGCCGCTGTATCGCCAACGTCAATTATTACATTATTGGCTAGGTCAAGATGAGCCATTACCACCAGCTAAGCAGCTCGTAGATGATGTGCTACTTCTAAGTCAACGTGATGACCACGACCATCAAACGGAACTTTTTTGGCAAGGTCGTAAGCAGTCCTATACTATCCGTCGTTATCGGCAGCAGCTTTATCGTCTAAGCAATAAGTGGCTGACTTGGCTACAATTGTCGCTTATCGAACAGGCGGAAATGCTACCTCAACCTTTTTCACCTGAGTTTAATGCAGCTGACGAACAGCCTATCTTGACTACCTTACGTAGTGACGATAATTTCATTTGGCAGGTGCAGGTTTTGGCAAATGTAGTGGCGAGATTATTAGACCATGACCAACACGAAGCATTGCTAAAATCATCAAAAGCAGCAATGTTAAAGATAGCACCGTTGGGTCGCAAGCAGCGTGTACAAACAGCACTAGCCTCACGCCCACAGTCTGGCAAAAAGCTTTACCAAACTTTGGGTATCCCCTCATGGTTACGCGATAGCTTAATAGTGATCAGTGTGGATGTTATAGATGAGAAAATGACCGAAAATGAAAGTCCGATAGCGTTGCCTATTTTATTGCTGTCACCTTTTGATCGTTGGATATTAAGCGTTGATAATCTGAAAACTGATACTCCCAGTCATCAGCTCACTGACCTTATCAAAAGCAATCTAAGTCCCGAAAAAGATGCAAAAAATAGGACAGATTGATTGTAATTTATTAGATACTTCTAAGTTTAGTGGCACTGTGGTTGCCATGAATTTATCAAACGATGCTAGTAGCAGTATGGTAAACTAAATGTCATTTTGTATATGCATATGTTAGTTTGAATAACTTTGAATTTTTGTGTAGGAGACAAGTATGTCAGTATTAGATAATAAAAAAATCAGCTTTATCGGCGGCGGGAATATGGCTCAGGCTTTGATTAGCGGGCTAGTGAGCTCTGGCGTCAATCCTGAGCTTATTACCGTATCAGCACCTAGCAAAGAGACACGTGATCAGTATGACAAGCAGCAAATGAACACGGTTGATGCCAGTGAAAACCCTAAAGCTGCTGTGATTGGCGCTGACATCGTCGTACTGGCTGTTAAGCCGCAGGTAATGAGACAGGTTGTTGGCGAGTTTGCTGACGCTCTAGACAATCAGTTGGTGATTTCAGTGGCAGCAGGTCTGTCGACGGATCTGTTGTCTGACATGTTGGGTGGCTATAGCAACATCGTACGCGCAATGCCAAATACACCTTCGATGATTCAAATGGGTGCTACTGGTCTATATGGTACGGATGCTATTTCAGCGGAACAAAAGCAGCTAGCAACCGCAGTCGTAGAAGCCTCAGGCTTGGTCATATGGGTTGATGATGAAGCGCATATGCATGCTGTTACGGCCGTATCAGGCTCAGCACCTGCTTATATGTTTTACTTCATCGAATCGATGGTTGATGGAGCCGTTGCTTTAGGTTTGGACAAAGAAAAAGCCTCAGCGCTAGCGATGCAAACCATGTTAGGCGCTGCGAAAATGGCGATGAACAGTGATGACACGCCTGCTGAATTGCGTCGTAAAGTCACCTCGCCAAAAGGTACTACTCAAGCCGCAGTAGAGTCTATGCAAGCCAATGAAATCGGTCGTCAAATCAGCGAAGCGATGAAAGCTTGCTCTGATCGCAGCCAAGCGCTTAGTGAAGAGATGAGCAAATAGTTAGACAAAACCCAAAAATATGATTGCTGGTGTCCAGATTATTGCGATCTACAAATTGCCGTATTGACACTCGTATCACTGGCTCATTTTATTTTTGGTAATATAGTCGGTTCCCCATATAATTTGGATACAAGGAAGGCGAGTGAAAGTACTACAAGTCGTAGACTAAGCGAGTCTGACACCGTATCCAATTTATAGAGGGTTGACTGTACTAAGCATCTGATAATGACATTCGTCATCCTCTAACCTGTTAATAACGTCACATTGAGTAGCACTTCATGAACAACATGTTATTTCAAATCTTTGATTTGGTCACCACCTTTGCGATGATGTTGGTGTTTATTCGTTTTATGCTGCAGTTTGCAGGTATAGATGCGAGCAATCCAATGATAGCCCCTGCTTATAAAGCGACCCATATTGTCGATGTTTTTGGACGTATTTTTCCAACGGTTGGTCAAGGTCGTATCAGTATTGCAGCGATTGTACTGATGTTTTTGATTCGTCTGATTGATATCTCTGGAAAGGCAGCACTGACCCATAAAGGCATTGCACCTGTACCGTTATTTTTCACTGGTACTGTCAGCTTGATTTTAGATTTTTTGCGTATGTGTCGCTACTTGGTTATTGGTTCAATTATTGTCAGCTGGATTGTCGTGTTTACGCAATCTCAGCATCCGATTATTGGCATCATTATGAATCTTGCGGAACCAATCTTGGAGCCATTCCGCCGTATAACGCCAAACATGGGTATGCTTGATTTATCACCGATGATAGCCTTTGTTGCTTTTATTCTGCTAGAGATGTTTATTGGTGGTTTGGCAGCGAGCTTCCTACCGATGTTAGGCTAAGCCAAGTTTCTTAAGCTAAAAAGTTATATTGCCAGAAATTAAAAAGTGACATTATTAGAAATACCACACAAAAAAGGCGCTCTATAAGACATAGAGCGCCTTTTTTTGTCACTGATAAAAGTCATCGGTATATAAAGGTGTCAGCAAGTTAAAATCAAATAAAACGATTGGGTATCAGTTGGGCGCGAGCATTATCAGGGTGCGGTGCATCAGCAGCACGCAGTGTTTGGGTAATCCAACTATCCGCTGCCTTGACTGCATCAGCAAGTAAATCTCCCATTGCTAAACGCCCAGCGATAAAGCTAGCCAGTGAGCAGCCTGAGCCATGAAATTCGCCTTCTAGACGCGGCAAAATGCTTTGATGTACCATTTCACCTTTTATATATAGATACTGCTCAATATCACCGCTATCAAAATCATGTGACGTTTTTACCAATACGGCATGAGTACCTTGAGCACATAGCTTCTGCGCGCCGATGTGTAAGTCCTGCTCACCGCTTAATGCACGAAGCTCGTGCGTATTCGGTGTGATTAGAGTGGCGTAGGGGAGAAGCGCTTTAAATGCCGTTACTAATGTCTTCTCATCGCCTAGGCTGCCACCGCTGTTGGCGACTAATACTGGATCTAATACAAAAGGTGTCTCAGCAGCGATAACTTGCTCAGCAAACAACTGGGTCAACATCGCGATATTATCAGTCGTACCAAGCATACCTGATTTGATAACGCTAACAGGCAGGTCGTCGAGCACCGCTGTGGCTTGGTCTTTTACCAAGTTCGCGGCACAAGCCTCAAAGCCAAATACCTGTTGCGAGTTTTGTACGGTGATGGCAGTACAGGCAATGGCAGCATGAGCACCTGCTTGGCCAACGGCTTCAATATCGGCTTGCAATCCAGCACCACCGGAGGGATCCAATCCTGAAAAGCAAAGAACCACTGGTCGCATAACACTTCCTTTGATATATTTTAAAATGAATAATAAATACTATAGCCATCCACTGCTGAAAAAGCCATAGTAGGTGAGAGATTGTATCGTTGAGTTCAAATAATTTCGATACAAGGAAACCGAGTGCAAGTTATACATTAGTGTGCTTAGCGAGGATGACGATGTAGCGGATTGATATGGATTGGACTATATATTGAAAATTAATGCATCGATCAAATGTACCGATAAATAGTAATTGAGCGCATATTGATTGTCTCAGACCTCGTTTTTGCTAGTTTTTAGAGATACTTTAGTCGTTAAAAAAGGCATAAGACGATATAAACAAATAAATATCATAAAAATTGCATTAAATAGCTAGACAAGGCTTGCAATTCTTTTTGGTTTTGCTATAATCATCGCCCACGGGATAAGACGTATTATCAGCAATAATACTATTTTTTAGAACTTAAAAAGTCTTACGTCGTTTGGTGAAGTGGGTGAGTGGCTGAAACCAGTTCCCTGCTAAGGAACCATACGTTTGCGCGTATCGAGGGTTCGAATCCCTCCTTCACCTCCATTTATAGTGTTGTTTTTAGAGTAGCATCGCAAAAATTAGTTGTTAGTCTTTATAAGTTAAAAATTAATTATATTTTAATAAATAAAGATGTTGACACAAGTGATATTATCTATATAATAACCAACCTAATTTACTGTAATTGTTATTAACAACGCAGTGGATGATGTGCAAAATACGCGCCTGTAGCTCAGTTGGATAGAGCACTTGGCTACGAACTAAGGGGTCGGGAGTTCGAATCTCTCCAGGCGCACCATTTGCATACTAGCTTATTTCAAGCTAACCAATTAAATAAATCGCCTGTCTTATGACAATTTGGCGGTTTTTTTATGTCTGTTACTTTTGTCTTAATACTTCCTGCCGTGAGCAAATGTATGAGCAGATAGCATCTGAGGATAATGTACGATACAACCGTGAATTACGGTACAATGGAGCCATTATTCACTGCTTGCTATGAGCTTGTACCATGTCAAAAAGTTTATCTAAACGCACATCCAAAGCAACCACCAAGTCAAAGCCTCAACGTAATGCTCCTATGCAGCAAATACCTGATGAAGAGCCAACGATCGCTAAGCCCACTACACGTGTGGTAGCGGTACTCTATGATGGCATGTTGATTTTGGCATTGCTATTCTTAGTGGGGACGATGCTGACTGTGATTGGCACATTGCTGACCATGAATACAGGTACAGACTCTTCTCAAGCACAGTCGTTGCCCACTTGGTATCAGAACGTCATTATGACGCCGTCTTTTGTACTGACGCTAGTGGCGTTCTATGGGTTGTTTTGGCGTCGTGGTGGGCAGACATTAGGTATGCAAACTTGGCGATTAAAAACCGTGAATAACGCAGGTCATTTACTGACATGGGGACAGTCATTTAAGCGTATTTTGGCGGCATGTTTGATGCCATTACTGTTTGGTATTATCGGTAGCTTAATCGGTGGGTCACGTGCGATATTATTGACCAGCGCCTTATTAGGTTGGGTTTTTAATTACGCCTTTTGTTTGTTTAATCGTCGCGGCTTAGCAGTGCAAGATATGTTATCCAATACCATAACCCTAAAAATGCCAAAAGTAGCACACGAAGGGTTATGGCGTGGTTTTAGAAACCGCAAGCAGTCGCAAAATAAACCGTAATATTTATAGCTACGTGCTACGTGCTACGTGCTACGTACTGGTATGTGCGAGCAATCACACCAACATTTTATAAGTTGACGGTTTGAATAAGCCATCCGGTATAGCCCACAAAAAATAGCATTAACATGGCACCAGAGGTTCGTCCAAATGGTCGATTGGTGACAAAAGCAAATCCACAAAGCACCACCAGTAATACCGTAATCAGACCCATGGCCATCACGTCACGTGAAAAAATCACTGGGTTTACGGTGATAGGGGCAATGACGGTTGCCAAGCCAACCACGGCAAGGGTATTAAAAATATTAGAACCAATAATATTGCCCAGTGCCATGTCATGTTCACCTTTACGAGCGGCAGACAAGCTCGATACCAGCTCAGGTAATGAGGTGCCGACTGCAACAATCGTCAATCCAATGATCAACTCACTCAGTCCCCAAAATGTTGCGACCTCAACTGCGCCCCAAACAATGGCTCTTGAACTGGCAACCAACATCAACATGCCTAAAAACAAACTGCCCAAGCCTCTTATTACGCTCGGCTCTTCATGGTTTGTGCTCGCATCATCTTCTGTTATGACATCTTCATCATGTTCATGATTGCCTTCTCGAATACTTAATACGATTTGAGTGGCCAATACTAAGACCAATAATACCAATAGTACGATACCATCCGCTTGGCTGAGTGAGCCGTCACGCAGCTGCCATGCTGCAACAGCCGTAATCATCAGTAAGATAGGCAAGTCACGCTTAACGATGGCCTTACGGATGATAATAGGGCTTATTATTACGGTTGCGCCCAGTACCAATGCAATATTAATAATATTAGAGCCATAAGCGTTACCAAGTGCCAACTCAGGGCTGCCTTCTAACGCTGCTAGTACCGATACCACCATCTCAGGTGCTGATGTACCAATACCCAGAATAAGCACACCAATCAAAAAGCTGGGTACTCGAAATTTTTGTGCCAATGCTGTTGCGCCATCGATAAAAACATCAGCGCTCCAAACCAAAATTGCTAGACCAATCAAAATTGCAATGACTGCCAACCACATTTAGATAACTCCTTCGTTAGGGATGAAAATAGATATTGGGTTTTGAATAAGCTTACATCATATAAAAATGGCATAAAAAAAAGCTGAATCACAATCTGGATTCAGCTTCGATATAAGTATAAGTATTTTAATGGGATTTTGACAACAACGGCAACTGTATGATTAGGTATTTACTCATACTTTATGTAACAAGCTTTTGAATGATTTTCTTAAGCCACTTGTACAGGAATGATGTTTGCTGTGTCTTTTACGGTGTTGTCTTCATTACAGTAGACCAGTTTTGGCTGATAAGTTTCTGCTTCAACCTCATCAAAATGAGCATAGGCACAAATAATCACGATATCGCCCAAATCAGCCATATGAGCCGCAGCGCCATTCAATGAGATAATGCCTGAACCTGCTTCAGCACGAATCGCATAAGTGCGAAACCGTTTGCCATTGGTAACGTTATAGATATCGATAGATTCATTTTCGCGCAGACCTGCAAGGTCTAATAAATCGCCATCAATACCGCAAGAACCTTCATAGTGAAGCTCTGCATGTGTGACGCGGGCACGGTGCAATTTGCATTTAAGCATATTAAGTAGCATGGATTGCTTCCTTAGCGTGATGAAAGTAATAAGTTAATGGGGGCAAATCTACCCAAAAAAAGGCAGTATTACCCAAACCCGTAGCTGAATGAGCAGTGTTGGGTAAGTTATTGATTAACTAGGCAGAATTGGGATCAAAATACATCTGCCAGAGTAGGCGGTATCATACCGTGTTATTCGGGTAGTTTGAAACCGTTTATCTGAGAACGCGCGCGTTCAATATCGCCATCTAGCAGTAATGGTAAAGCTTCAAAAGCTGCAGTTAAGGCGCTATCGATACCAATTTGCTCATCAGGAGAGGCTTTTGAGAGGACATGTCCACTAACTTTGGATTTATGACCAGGATGACCAATACCCACGCGTAGACGATGAAAATCGCTACCAATATGCGGCGTAATATCACGCAAGCCATTGTGACCACCGTGGCCACCACCTGTTTTTAATTTAATGCTGCCAGCAGGAATATCGAGCTCGTCATGAGCAATGAGCAATTGATCATTATCAATGCCATAAAAATTGACCATCGGCACAACCGACTCACCAGACTTATTCATAAAGGTGAGAGGCATCAATAAGCGCACATCATGCCCATGAATTTGCCCGCGTCCTGTGACACCATGGAATTTTTTATCAGGAGAGAGGGTAATATTGAACTGCTGGGCCAAATGATGGACGAACCAAAATCCTGCATTATGGCGCGTAAACATATACTGCTGACCAGGATTACCAAGACCGACAATAAGCTTTATGGCCATAAAAACACCTTGCTTGAATTTAACAAATGAGTGGTAACGTCCGAACGCATAAACGTTGAATAAATAATATCCGTATTATGCTCAAATCGTACTTACAAAAACAGCAGGAGATATTCATCACCTGCTGTTTCTTTGACTAAGCGCACCAGTAACTATATAACAAACAATAAGCCGCTATATAGAGTTTGGTTATTACTCGCCGTCTTTCTTGTCTTCAGACTGTTCAGTAGCAGGTACGTCAGCTGCGTCAACTTCTTCAGCATCTGCATCAACTTCTTCAACTGTCGGTGGCAGCATGTTAGCGATAGTACGATCATGGCCGTCTTCTAGCTCAAGCTCGTTGATAACAACGCCTTCAGGAAGTTTGATGTCTGATAAACGAAGCAAATCACCGATTTCCATACCAGATACGTCTATTTCTAGATACTCAGGTAGTAGTGATGGAATGCAAGAGATTTCGATATCAGATACTAGCGTTGATAAAACACCAGCTTTTGCTGTGCCTGGCGCTTCTTCTTTACCAGCAAAATGAACAGGAACGTTCATAGTGATTTTTTGACCTTTCACAACGCGCTGGAAATCAGCATGCATTGGGAAGCCTTTAGCTGGATGGCGTTGTAAATCTTTGATAACTGCTTGATGCTCTACGCCGTCAACATTGATGGTCAAGATGTGTGAGAAGAACGCTTCAAATTCAAGCGATTTTACCAACTCGTTGATTTTGATAGAGATAGAGGTAGGCTCTTCGTTGCCACCATAGATAATAGCAGGAACTAGATTCTGCTTACGTAGGCGGCGGCTCGCACCTTTACCTTGTTGTTCAGCAGAACGATCAACTGCGTTTAGCTCAAAATGGTTAATGCTCATGGATATAATCCTATAAAAAGAATGATGAAGTGTCTGGTCATAAAAAAGTGGATTTGCGACCAATCCACTAATACGTGATGATAGCTAAGTATTATTAGTGATAGTTACTACCAAAAATTCTACGCTTAGCCATTTGCTTGTCATAACGATTTTTATGATAGTTATTATCATGGTCGTCGTTACTCACAGCATGATCAGCACTTTCGATAATGCCAACCTGATTGAATAAAACAAACGGGCGGCACAGGCGCGCATTATACGGGATTTTGTAGTAATAATAAAGACCTACGAAAAAGAGCTGTGTAAAATTATTAAGCAAAAAATAGCGCCAAGTAATGAAACTTGACGCTATTTTTATGACGAGCACTACTGCTTAAATGTTAGCCATCAAACATTGCACTAATAGATTCTTCGTTATTAATACGGCGTAGGCTTTCAGCCAGCATCGGCGCGATGCTTACTTGACGAATTTTGCTACAAGCTTTTGCTGCATCAGACAGTGGAATCGTATCAGTCACAACTAGCTCATCTAACGCAGATTCACTGATGTTTTTCAATGCATTACCAGATAGAACAGGGTGAGTAATGTAAGCTAACACGCGACGCGCACCATTCGCTTTCAATGCTTCAGCGGCTTTGCATAGTGTACCTGCAGTATCAACCATATCATCAACGATCACACAATCACGGTCACGAACGTCGCCGATGATGTGCATCACTTGTGATTCGTTGGCACGAGCACGGCGCTTATCAATAATTGCCATGTCGGTATCACCCAACTGCTTGGCCATGGCGCGTGCACGCACAACACCACCGACATCAGGTGAGACAACCATGATATTGTCATAATCTTGTTTTTGTAGGTCGTTCAATAGCACAGGCGTGCCGTAGATGTTGTCTACAGGAATATCGAAGAAACCTTGAATTTGATCTGAGTGCAAATCAACCGTCATTACGCGGTCAATACTGACGATGTTTAGCATGTCAGCGACGACTTTAGCAGAGATAGGTACACGAGCTGAGCGTGGACGACGATCTTGACGCGCATAACCAAAATAAGGCATGACAGCCGTGATGCGACCAGCACTAGAGCGACGCAAGGCGTCAGCCATCATCATGATTTCCATCAAGTTGTCATTGGTCGGTGCACAAGTAGGCTGCATGATAAACACGTCTTTACCGCGCACGTGCTCTTTGATTTCCACGGCAATTTCGCCATCAGAAAAACGCGTGATGTCAGCTTTACCAAGAGGTATGTGAAGATGATCGGCTACGGTTTTTGCTAATTCTGGGTGGGCATTGCCCGTAAAAATCGCCAAATAAGGCATGACAGAAGTCCTATTGATTGACTCAAGCAGAGACCGCTAAGCAGTGTCAAACTGCTCAAATTCAGAAAAGAGTGGTGGAAAGTTTTGATGAATACTATTACAGTAAAAAATGGCAGGGGTAGCTGGACTCGAACCAACGGATGTCAGGATCAAAACCTGATGCCTTACCAACTTGGCTATACCCCTGTAATGTCTAGGCTGTGTACGTCCGATTTCTAGCAGTAACTTTTAGTAATTGTTACTTTTAGAATGGCGTTACGACCTTTCAGTTATCTACAAAACGGATGAACCGTTTGATATCTAACTTTTCCCTAGCGGCGTTCATTGCGAACTATACCGAAACTGGGATGGCGTTGTCAATGGTAATACGATAATTGGCTGTCTATAAACCGCTTATAATGTATACATATCAAACACTTCGAACTTAAAAATGGCAGGGGTAGCTGGACTCGAACCAACGGATGTCAGGATCAAAACCTGATGCCTTACCAACTTGGCTATACCCCTATTGAGGCGACCTATTATAAGTAAATTTTCAGATTTTGCAAGTCATTTGCGCCTTTTTCTGGCTTTTATTCGTAATGAGGTGGTTTTGGTAAGTAAGTGCCGAAAATTGAAGTGTTAATCAAAGTGATCATAGGGTTGTGTGAATGGGTTTTAGTAGGGTGAATCTGGTACAGGATTTCCAAAGTAGTCTTATATGTTCCGAGGAGCAGCGTAAGACTCAACTGTATGCAACAGCTTTAGCAATGTAGCTAAGAACTCACTTTTCTTTATTCTTGAAGTGATAGTATTATTACTATCAAAAAATTTCCCAAAAAATATCAGACATTCATCTTCTTGGTAAATGTAAAATAGAGATTTGTTAGTAGATAAGTCATAGAACAAAAAGTTAGTTCTCTCACTACTGCTATCGTAAACTCCAGTTTCAGTTTCATAAAAAATATCGTGTAGCTTGCTTAGTGGTTTATTGATCAAGCTTTTATTTAGGTGAAATTCGCCATCAGTAATAAGTTCTATTTCTTTCTTAATATTGTTAATCAGTGGAAAAATATAATAGCTATTATCTTGATAACTAATATTTACTGAGTTCACAATAATATCCATCACGACAAATTGTTCTTTTATTTCATGCATTGTAAAAGCAATAGTTTCTGTATTTCCGAGAGTGATCATATTTTGCTCTTAAATGCTTTAGGCTTGATAGTATTTGCGGCTCTTACCTTTTCACCTATCTATAAAAACTTGCGCAGTTATAAACTCCCAACCACATATCCTGCGCAAGGCGCATCCATAATCCACTTTGCCAAAAGCACTTTGTCAGTAGTCACGCTTGCATCCAAAGGTAAAAACACTGCGCTACCAGAGCCAGTCATTCGTGCTGTACCCAGTGCTTGCTGTTCTAACCCTTGCAAATAATGCAAAGCCTCTTCAACAGCAGGTGCGAGGCTCTTCACTACTGGCGTAAAAACATTGTGATAGGGCACAGTGAGCGTTTGTACATAATCAGCGTATTGGCTTTGAATGGTTTCAATCGATAGGGGAGCGATATTCCGCTGTAGTTTCGGATGCGCGAACAGCTTTGCGGTATTCACATGAGCATCAGGTGTCAACATTAAATATTGATGTTCTGGTAAATCAATGGCGGTCAGTTCCTCACCAATACCCATCGCAATCGCATCTTGCCCAAAGATAAATATGGGCACATCAGCGCCCACTTTTGCACCGATTTTTATAAGCTCGTCACGAGTAAAGCCAAGCTGCCAAATCTCATTTAATACCAATACGGTGGTGGCAGCATTAGAGGAGCCACCACCCAATCCTGCGCCCATTGGTAAATGTTTATCTAAAGTGACATTCACTGATGCTAACTGCTTAGGTAGCTTGTCAGATAGTACTGAAGCAGCTAATAATGCGTATGCTGCTTTAAAAATGAGATTGTCTTCTATGCTGGTCGTTATCGCTTCTGCGCCAGTTAGAGTGAGTAGTTGATGGCAAAGGTTCGTAGCTTCTAACGTGTTATCACCAGTATCAACGACGACATCACTGTCTACTGAAAAATGTAAATAATCGCCCCAATCGAGCAAGCGAAAAACCGTTTGCAAATCATGATAGCCATCAGGACGATTACCAGTAATATGCAAAAATAAATTAATCTTTGCAGGGGATAAGCGTGTGATAGTAGAGGCAGATGATGCGGCGATATTTTTAATCATAATGTGCAGTCATAAATTTTTCAGCCGTAAATGGCTAGCTTAGTAAGCAATGGTGGCTTGATCAGTAATTGCGGTCACTGATGAATGATGGGCTAGTGATTAATTGTCATCACAACCTTATTGCCTTGAGGTTGTACCGCGCTGATTTTACTCGGTAGTTTATCAGTGCCCTTGTAAGTGAAGCTTGCGGTCCACTCACCGTTGACTGAGCTGATTAAGCGGCTTTGGGCATCCATTTCTGGTGCACTGTCTGAAGGTGCTGGACGACCAGATATCCAATAAGGCATCTGTGAGATAGGAGCCTGCCAGCCGGTTGCTTTTTTCAATAGAGTCTCAGGATCATTCGCTGTCAATGACCCTGTTTTTTCACTGACTAGCGTGGCGGTTTGACCATCATATTCGATATTGGTTTTACCGATACCTAGCGCGCCAATCAGCTCGATAGCAAAGCGGTCTTCTTGTTGTCCCCACGCATAAAAGGCACTGCCACCTTGCGCGCCTGTGGTGTCATTAGCAGGCATCGTTACACCAATTTTGCCAGTAATATTAAAGGTCTCAAGCTTTTGTGGTTGCTCTTGTATAGTTGTGGTTGGTTGGTTGGTAGTCGCACTCGCTGTTTTTAATGACTGGCAACCAGACGTTATCACGAGCGCTGCCGCCATGGCTGTAAATAGAGTGACTTTATTAAGCTTATAAGAAGTGGTTACTACTGACATGATGTTTCCCCAATAATGAACAAATTTACAAAGATATTAGCTTAAGTGTTATTTGTTACTCAGTTATGCGTGGCTGTTAGCTTCTTATAAGTGCCTTGTAACTAAGTGCTCTGCAATCGTAGAACTGTTTTGCCTACTATCAAAATGATTTATTGACCATGTATCTAATACAGCTGTATGCGGTCATTAATATTATGCTGTCCGAATGAAAAGCGTTTCTGCAAATCTGTGAGTAGTGTCTCGACTCTTTCATTATTGCCTAGGCCTTGATACGCACGTAACAGTAAAGCACCTGAACGTAGCGTAGGCAACACGTCATAAGGTGTCTGTAGGTAGTCGATAACTTGCTGGTAGTTTTTGTTAGCCAGCGCATTGCTTGCTAGGATATTGAGTGCTTGTAGATGTAGCTCATTATCGTAACGTGGGTCATCATAGTGAATTTTAATGATCGCTGTCGCAAGCGCGAGGCCTTGCTCAGAGCTGCGTTCGTTGGCCAATAGTAGCTGTGCATAACTGAGCTTATAAGACAGATTGCTAGGATCTAAAGCCTGCAAATGATTGAGCAGTGGCCGTTTTACGATATAGTCTTCTTTGTCATCGAGGAGCTGGGCACGTGCAAACAAGAGCATTTCATTATCGGGATAATTACGTGCAGCTTTCGTTAATAGACTCAGCGCTTCGTCAGGTTTGTTTTGCTGCCATAAGATATCGGCTTGCATCACAAACGTGTCAGGTGCAAATACTTCAAAGTCTTTGCGCAGCTTTTCTAAAACTGACATTGCCGCCTTGGTATTGTTATTGAGTAATTCAAATGCGACGACTTTTCTACGAGCTTCTAACACCAAGTCTTCTTGCATGACACCATTGAGATAGTATTTGGCTTGTTCAAATTTCTGCTGGCGCTCAGCACTGATACCGAGGTAGTAATAAGCCTGATTAAGATAAGCGGGTGTCTTTGCCAGCATATTGAGTAACTGATCGGCATTATCATATTTTTCGATATCCAAGCTTACTAATGCTGCTAATAAAGTAATCTCAGCATCATCATTGAAATGCTTATGCGCTTCAATCAATAACTCCCATGCTTTTTGGCTTTGCTTTAAGTCCAACAAATAGCGAATTTCATACAAGTACAGGTTCTTACTGTCTGGATTACGCAGTCGTGCTTGACTGACATAATTGATTACTGTCTCAGCAGTAACGATTTTGCGCAATATGTCGGCCTTTAACGTAATAAAAGGCACATAGTCTGGTTGGCGTTCTAAAGCACGGTTGATATGAATAATGGCATTTTCAGGCTCATTAAATTGGTAAAGCAAGCCTGCTTTTAATACGGACAATGAAGCATTTTGCTCGCTATCTAGCGGCTGTAGCGCGGCAAGTAATTCGCGCTTATCTTCATCATCGTTTGGATAAATACCGATAAGGATTTCGCTTAGGTCTGCTCGAGGATCGTAACGCAAGATACGATTCAATGTCTCGCCAGCTAGCAAGTAGTCGTGTGCTCGTAGTGCCAAATGCGCCACATAAAACCAAGCAGGCACGTGATCGGGGTTTTGGTCTTGCCATGTTTTGGCAAACTGTAATGAATCCTCGACTCGCTCATTGCGCAAAGACAAACTAAGCGCGCGCTCAAAGACTGCCGTCGCATCTTCTTTAAAAGATTGCTGCTTATAGATAGTAATCGCGCGTCTTTTGTCATCACGATCTGCTGCAAATTCCGCATCTAGCAGCGCATATAAACTTGGCTCTGCGAGCTCAGGTTGCCATAAGCTTGCTGGGGCTAGGCCATCAATATTGGCAACCTTTCCTGTGGGCTGTATGCTTGTATGGATAGTTGTTGTAGTATGACTCGTCGCATTGTTATTCGATGCATTGTTGCTGTATGCGTTGTCGTCTATGATAGCTGCTGATACGCTGGGTCCAGTGGTCTGTAATAAGACGTTGGAAGGGTTTGCGTATACAGAAGAAGATCCTAGGCACAGACAGACGGCCAACGATAATGTTAGCTTATAGTGTTGCCATAGACGTTCAATAATGTCATGCCATAAAGCATGAAGGTTAGATTGGGCGTCATGCGCAAGTTTTGATCGAAGTAATGACCCTAAAAAAATCATAGATAACCGTATTTGCCCATTATTTATCTATATCGATAAGATAAGCTATAGCCAAAGAATTCTAAAACGGGTACAAGGCAGCCGTCTGCAGATTGTACAAGCCGTACATCTAGGGAGGGTAACGCCGTAGCTGTTTAGCAGTTTTCTAACTATATGTTTTAATTATTTTAAACTAAATGTTGGTAACGAGTACCCATGACAAACATTATAAGAGTAGATAGCTGGTATAAACAATAGTGACCGTGTTACTCAGATAGTAGTATTAACTATTCTAACAATAGCTGGTGGGCAAAGCATGATTATCTGACTATCTATGACGATAATTCGCTATCAATATTGGTCAGCATATTATGAAAATATAACAATTTAATGCAGAGTAAGCGAATGGTTTGTGAGCATTTTTTAAACATTTGCTCAAATTCAAACATTGGCTTTACCAATCGTATGAGTAGTTGATTTGTGACATGCGCGCCCAGATACAAGCAAATAGTTATCATCGGTAGGCGAGTGTTAATTAAAGCTGGCAATAATGATATAATAAGCGGTTTTCAGATTATTTCTTTTAACGCTGTCGTCCAAAACTGTCTTTTAAAAATAATAAGATAGAGCGGTTGGCAGATGAGCATCATTTTTATGGTCTATCAATAATGAGATTAGTGGTCATTGGGGTCAATCACAAAACTGCACCAGTCGCTCTACGAGAGCGCTTGGCGTTAGTAGGTGACGATGTGAATATCGCGCTCAAACAGTTAGAAGCATTCACAGATGGTAGTGTGATTGTCTCTACCTGCAACCGTACCGAGATTTACGCCCTTGTACCACAAGCCTTAGCATCGCAAAATTCAACCTTACCGTCGTCAAATTTAACATCATCGTTAGATTCACAATTATCAGAATCCCAAAAGGCCGAGTCTACTGGGCAGGAAGTGGCTAGTAATGCTTTTACCAGTAGTAGCAAGCTCTCATCTGCTACCATCAGTGCTCATATTATCAAAATTAAAAGCTGGCTCGCTACTTTTAAGCAACTATCACTCTCTGAGATTGACTCGTATCTCTATGTGCATCGTGATACGCATGCTTTAACTCACTGGCTCAGGGTCGCCGCAGGGCTAGACTCTATGATATTGGGTGAGCCGCAGATACTCGGTCAAATTAAGCGCTCTGTACACCTCGCACAAGAGCAAAAAGTATTGAGTAATCAGCTCGGTTGGGTCGTCGATCAAGTGTTTGCGGCTGCTAAGCGTGTGCGTAATGAGACCAAAGTAGGTGCACAAGCGGTATCGCTCAGCTTTGCGGCGGCCAAACTCGTCACGCAAATATTTGATGATTTGCCTAGCCGAACTCTATTGGTTGTGGCAGCAGGCGAGATGAATAGATTGGTCGCGACGCACATTGCGGGGCTTGGGGTCGGGCGGGTTATCATTTGCAATCGTAATCCTGAACGGGCAGAAGCACTGGCGGCTGAGCTGCGCAACCCTAATCGCCGTGTGGAAGTCAGAACACTGCAAGAGCTACCGCAAGTGTTGGCAGAGGCTGATATTGTCAGTAGCTGTAGCGGCAGTATGGATTTGTTGATTGATAAAACCATGACATTGCAGGCGCTCAAGCGTCGCCGCTATCAGCCAATGTTGATGATTGACTTAGCAGTGCCACGTGATATTGACTCTACCATTAGCCGTATAGATGATATCTATCTGTATTCTGTCGACGATCTGCAGCACGTGATTGCTGGTAACATCGAGCAGCGTAGGCAAGCAGCGGTAGACGCAGAGCTACTAGTCAGCCAACTGGTCGTTGAGATGGATCGTCGTTTTCAAGTGCGCCAAGTCGGTAAAGATATAGAGCAATACCGTGCACGTACTCAGGATCAAGTAGACAAACTACTGCATGATTCTATCGCTCAGCTACAGCAGAGTGATGCCAGCCCTGAAGATATCCTCACCGAGCTGTCACGCCGTCTGACCCAGAAACTCACACATGCACCATCGAAGCTGCTGCGTAAAGCTGCCCGTGAAGGTGACAGCGAACTGTTAGACTTTGTGGTAGCAGGCTTGAATGAGTCACATCGCGGCCGTCGATAGTAGCCATTCCTTTATCAAAAAATCATAGATTCGCCAGTGCACGCATTGCGCGAACATATCGTTGTCAACCTGCATTATCAGTGCTAATATCGAGCTGTCATAAGCATATTAAGCGATGATAATCTGTCGGGATTCGCTGGCCATTATTCGATAAACGCCTTAGCGCACTTATGCTGGCTCAGTATCTATTCATGTCATTCCATCATCCGCGACCACTGTAATGAGTCTACCACTGTGTAGCATTTATATCGGTGCATATGTTTTGTACGATTTCGTCCCAAGTTAATAAAATCAATGCATGCAAGACACAATCATCAACGGCAATAGCACTAGGATAAAGCGCTATATCGTCAACCCTGCGTCGTACTCTCGATTATTACTCGATATTATATCCAAATGAATATTAGCTATAGTAGCCTCTAGCGACAGTGCTATTTCACTATAAAAGTATTACTGCTTTAACCTCACTTGAAGTATTAAACATACATCTACACTCGGTTGCCTTGTACTACTTTTAAATGGAATCAACTATAGTCTCTAGCAATAGTGCTATTTCACTATAAATAGTATTTGGCTAGGTTGGCATTTAGATTTTTGCACTTAGATTTTAGTATCTGCATTTTAATATTGAGGTTTTAGTGTCTGGAGCTTGCTGTAGCTACAGCTTAAGAATTATTAAATCATCTAACAATAAACTAGGAGCGCCCTATGACTGCATTACGTCAAGATATTGATCCAAACGGCTTATTAGAATACTCAGTGGTCTATACTGACCGCGCCCTCAATCACATGTCGAAAGTCTTTCAACAAGTGATGAATGACCTGTCTAGCGACCTGAAATCAGTCTATAACGCTGATGCAGTCGTGATTGTACCGGGTGCTGGTACTTATGGTATGGAAGCGGTTGCGCGTCAATTGGCAAACGATGAAGATTGCCTCATTATTCGTAATGGTTGGTTTAGCTATCGTTGGTCGCAAATCCTAGAAAAAGGCAAAATTGCCCAATCGACTACGGTCTTGACTGCTCATCGCGAAGAGGGTGATTCTCCAAAGCCGTTTTCACCTGTCGATATCGATGAGGCAGTTGCAAAAATTAAAGCAGAAAAACCAGCCGTGGTATTTGCTCCGCATGTCGAAACCTCATCAGGTATTATTCTGTCAGCGGACTACATTAAAGCGTTGAGTGCTGCCGTGCATAGCGTTGGTGGTTTATTGGTTATCGACTGTATCGCATCAGGTTGTGTTTGGTTAGACATGAAAGATTTGGGAATTGATGTTCTTATCAGTGCTCCGCAAAAAGGTTGGAGTAGTACGCCGTGTGCTGGTTTGGTCATGCTCAGCGATGCTGCTATCCAAAAAGTAGACAGTACAGAATCTGATAGCTTTAGCTTGGATTTGAAGCAGTGGTTAAACATCATGCGTGCCTATGAGAATGGCGGTCACGCTTATCATGCGACTATGCCAACGGACAGCTTACGTCAGTTCCGCGATACCATTCTAGAGGCTAAAAAAATTGGCTTCGATACATTGTGTGATGCGCAGTGGGAGTTGGGCAACCGCATCCGTCAGGTATTTGCTGATAAAGGTATCGAGAGCGTGGCAGCCAAAGGCTTTGAAGCGCCAGGTGTTGTCGTGGCATACACCGATCGTGAGGACATGCATAAAGGCAGTGCCTTTGCAGAAGCCGGTATGCAAATCGCTTCTGGTGTCCCTCTCAAAGTAGGTGAGCCGGATAACTTTAAGACCTTCCGTTTGGGTCTATTTGGTCTAGACAAATTGACTGACGTTGATGGTGCCGTCACACGTTTTGAGTCAGCACTTGATGAAGTATTGGCTAAATAGTATTTACCACATGCTTAGCTAAAAGAATACTGAGCCTGTTTAATATGGGTTCAGTATTTTTTTACCCTTTTATTATATTTTATAATATAATGTATTTTTATAAATTAATATTTAGGCACGTATTTAATAAACTTAATTGGGTAGTCCGTTATGAGCATACAAATAGACTGGCAGGCATTTACACCAATCTCCTTAGCAGGCGGCCTAATGCTAGGTGTGGCGACCGTTATACTGCTACTGGGTATTGGGCGTATTGCGGGTATTAGCGGTATCTTTTCAAGCCTGCTGAAGCCAAAGCGTGTTGAGATGTGGCAGATATTGTTCATCGTGGGTCTGGTCGTCTCGCCAGTAATATATAGTCTTGGAAGACCGTTACCCAATATAGATATCAGCACTTCTTTACCGCTATTAGTCGGCGCGGGATTGTTGGTTGGCTTTGGGACGCGTTTGGGCTCAGGCTGTACTAGTGGGCACGGTATCTGTGGCAATGCACGCTTGTCTCCACGCTCGATGGCAGCGACGGTAACCTTTATGCTCTTTGGTATTGTGACGGTGTATTTTGGTCGGCATGTTTTAAGTTTGATTTAAAGAATCGCGCTAAGACGGCGTTGAGTACTGTTTATAGCAGCTTGAATTAACATATTAGGTGTGAGAAAAAACATGCTAAAAAATATAATTGGATTACTGGCAGGGTTGTTATTTGGTTTTGGACTGCTGATATCTGGCATGACTGATCCTGTGAAGGTGCAAGGGTTTTTGGATGTCTTTGGTGCATGGGATATTTCCCTCGCATTGGTCATGGGTGGTGGGTTAATCGTGGCAATCATTGGTGTACAATTGGCCAAGCGTCAGCAGACGAGCTGGATTGGCACATTAATCGAGATGCCAAACAAAACCGTTATCAATAAAAAACTCCTTATCGGCGCGATGCTGTTCGGTATTGGTTGGGGTTTGGTGGGTATTTGTCCAGGGCCAGGAATCGTACTGCTCGGAACAGGACAATGGCAAGCGTATGTATTCATCCCTGCCATGATAGTTGGCATGCTGATTTATCAATGGTTAGAGCCAAAACTTGGCTGATATAGTTAGCTCTCTATAAATTGGATACGGTATCAGCCTGGCTTGGTCTACTAGGTGTAGTACTTTTACTCGGCTGCCTTGTCTCCAAATTATATTGAACCAACTACAGTATAAATAAGCTAGCGCTCAAAAAAAGGTCAGCCTAATATGATCAAGCTGACCCTTTCTATATTTCTATAAAAAACGTTTCACGTTATAAAAGTATTTTACACTTTCAGAAGCCCTATTTCGCACTGACTGTGACTTTCGGGGTTTCGTGTGCCAATGATTTGGCTGCTTGTCGCAGCTCAAATTTCTGAACTTTGCCCGTACTGGTCTTTGGTATTTCAGCAAAGATAATATATTTGGGTACTTTAAAACCCGCTAAATGCTGCTTGCAATGCGCCATCACGGTATCGCGCTGCAAGGTGCTATCAGCATGAATCTCGATAAAGGCAACGGGCACTTCGCCCCATTTTTCATGTGGTGCAGCGACCACGGCGCAGCTTTGAATCTCAGGCATTTTATATAGGATGTTTTCGACCTCAATACTAGAGATGTTTTCACCACCTGAGATGATGATATCTTTAAGCCTGTCCATGATTTTGATATAACCATCAGCGTATTTGACGCCTAAATCACCCGTGCGAAACCAGCCATCAGCAAAGGCCGCTTCGGTAGCTTTACGACTTTTGAGATAGCCTTTCATCACCATATTACCGCGTAGTGCCAACTCGCCCATTTCTTCACCATCGGCCGCGACAGGTTCAGTTGTACCTTGCTTAAACACCTCAAACCCAGTCATCAAGTGTGAAGTCACACCTTGTCGTGATTTCTTTTGCGCACGTACAGTGACATCCAGCTCATCCCATTCTGCTTGCTCGGCACAGAGCGTCACTGGCCCATATACTTCAGTGAGACCATAAACATGAGAGATGTGGAATCCCATGGCTTCCATTGCGGCTAGCATAGTCTCAGATGGTGGCGCACCAGCGACCCAACCATTTACTTCGTGGGTAATCGCCTCTTTATATTCAGACTTACCACCTGCAATCATATTGTGTACCACAGGAGCTGAGCAATAATGGCTGACTTTGTACTTAGCAATTAGTTGTAAAATCAAATCCGCATCAATATTACGTAAGCAGACGTTGATACCGGCACGCTCAGCGATGGTCCATGGAAAGCACCAACCGTTACAGTGAAATAACGGCAGCGTCCAGAGATACATAGGATGCTTCGGTAGGTCCCAATCTAGGATATTGGACACAGCATTGAGCGTGGCACCGCGATGGTGGTAGACCACACCTTTGGGTTTGCCTGTGGTGCCAGAGGTATAATTCAGTGCAATCGCATCCCATTCGTCTGATGGTTTTTCCCAGTTATCCAAACTGTCTGAACTGGCAACCAATTCCTCATAGCTCATTTGTCCAAATCTATCGACTTTGAGAGCCGCATCTGTTGCATGAATAACAATTAGGTTGGGAAAGGTTTCATCGATAATCTCGGCATATTCAGCAAACTCACTGTCCAAAACCAGAACTTTGGCTTCTGAATGTTGTAGACAAAAGGTGAGGGCGTTGATATCGAGTCGGGTATTCAATGTACAGAGTACACCACCTGACATCGGCACACCAAAGGCGCATTCAATCATCGCTGGCGTGTTCGGCATCATCACTGCCACGGTATCGTTTTTATCAATGCCCAGTTTGCGTAGCCCATCGGCTAACTGCCTGCAACGATTATAGGTTTGTTGCCACGTTTGGGTGAAGTTATTATATTTTAGGTCGTCATAAATGATGGCAGTCTTGTCAGGGTAAACCTGCGCACTGCGAATGATAAAATCAATGGGGGTAAGCGGTTGATGGTTGGCTGCATTTTTGCCAAGACCAGTATGGAAGTCTGTCATTGTGATAATCCTTTATCATATATTTGAGATTTTCTGAGGTAATACCTTAGTCGATCGACTTTATCAGGGCATGTCATCAATTGGAAGTATTTGTATTTTTACCCTTATAATCTAATCGATTAATCCAGTCGATGCTACGTCTTAATACCTAATTATTATAGACATTCGTCATTGATAATTGGACTGGTTTTGTCGTGTTTGTTTAACCGCATACTAGGAAGTCAGCTATTAAGCAGAGCCATTTGGTATGGTAATGAATAAACGTCCACTCATCAGTCGTTTGTCTGCGTAGCTGATGATAATAGCGGTGTGGTACGATACCAGTAACGTTAAACCCCGCAAGCTATTCATAAGGAAAATGATATGACCGCCAGCCGCACTGCCGCGCCGATTGAAACTGCCACTACCAATGAACATTACCCGCATTTATTTGAGCCACTCGATCTGGGTTTTACGACGCTCAAAAACCGTCTAGTAATGGGCTCTATGCATACGGGTCTTGAAGATCGTTTCTATAATTATGGCAAGCTGGCAGCGTATTTCGAAGAGCGTGCCAAAGGCGGCGTGGCGATGATGATCACTGGCGGTATTTCGCCCAATCGCGAAGGGTGGTTGCTTCCTGCGGGCGGTACCATGAATACAAAGGCCGACGTCATCAATCACCAACGCGTGACCCGTGCTGTGCATAAACATGACAGCAAACTCATCATGCAAATCTTGCATAGTGGTCGTTACGGTTATCACCCCTTTGTACTGTCATCAAGCCCGATTAAATCGCCAATCTCACCATTTAAACCGCGCAAGATGAGTATTAAAAACATCGAGCAGACGGTAAAAGATTACGCCCGTTCAGCCAAGCTTGCCAAGCAGGCAGGATATGACGGTGTAGAAATCATGGGGTCAGAAGGGTATCTGCTGAACCAGTTCTTATCGCGTCATGTCAACAAGCGTAAAGACATTTATGGTGGTGATATCGAAGGCCGTATGAAGTTTGCCGTTGATGTGGTTAAAGCGGTTCGTGCTGCTGCTGGTGAAGATTTCATTATTTTGTTCCGCCTGTCAGTGATTGATTTGGTCAAAGATGGCAACGTCATGAATGAAGTCATCACGGTGGCTCAAGCGCTAGAAGAAGCGGGCGTGACCATCATGAATACGGGTATCGGCTGGCATGAAGCACGTGTCCCGACGATTGTGACGAGCGTACCACGTGCCGCATTTGTTGACTTCACTGCTGAAATTAAAAAGCACATCAATATCCCAATGATGGCAGCGAACCGTATCAATATGCCAGAAACGGCTGAAGAAATCGTCGCGACTGGTCAAGCTGATATGATTCAAATGGCGCGTCCATTCTTAGCTGATGCACATTGGGTCAATAAAGCCAAAAATGGTCAAGCAGACCGTATCAATACTTGTATCGCCTGTAACCAAGCCTGCCTAGATCATACTTTTGAAAACAAACGTTCGACTTGTTTGGTCAATCCACAAGCCTGTTATGAGACTGAATTGGTCTATAAGAAAGCGAAGAAGCCGAAAAAAGTTGCTGTCATCGGTGGCGGTGTTGCGGGTATGTCAGCCGCTCATGTGGCTGCACTGCGCGGTCATGATGTGACCTTGTTTGAAGCCAAAGACGTGTTGGGCGGTCAGTTCAACTATGCCAAAGTCATCCCTGGTAAAGAAGAGTTCTTTGAAACCATTCGCTACTATATTAATGAGCTTGAGCACTTGGGTGTCGACGTACAACTGAACACCAAAGTCGATAAAGACATGCTTGAAAAAGCCAAATTCCACCATGTCATCGTCGCAACGGGTGTCGTACCTAGAAGTCTAGCAGGTAAGCTTGAAGGTGCAGATTTGCCACAAGTGATGAGCTATGCTGAACTGCTATCTGGTGAGAAATCAGTTGGCAATACAGTTGCTGTCATCGGTGCTGGTGGTATTGGTTTTGATGTCAGTGAATATCTCACCGCCAAACATGGTCAACCACTTGATGAGCTAGATCCTGAGACGTTGAAAGATCCAAGCTATCGTCCAAAAGCCCAGTCAATTAGTGAGTGGCGCGAAGAGTGGGGCGTGACTAATGATGTCAATTATCAAACGGATGGTGGTCTGGTTAAGCCTGAGGCCATTAAACCTATTCGCCAAGTCTATCTCATGCAGCGCAGCAAAGGTCGCTTGGGCAGCGGACTCAATAAAACCTCTGGTTGGGTGCATCGTGCTCATATCAAATCACACGGCGTCATCCAAGTCGCTGGCGTGCAGTATGACAAAATTACCAATGAAGGTATTTGGGTGACCAATGGTCAAGGTCAAAGCCAGTTACTACGTGTCGATAGCGTCGTCGTCTGTGCAGGTCAAGAGTCAGTCGTTGAGCTAATGCCAAACGTTGGTGATGCGCCAGACGCGCAGTATCATTTAATCGGCGGCGCTAAGCTTGCAGCTGAGCTAGATGCTAAACGCGCGATTCGTGATGGGGCTGAGGTTGCTGTGCAGATTTAAACGATTGATTTAAAATCAGTGTCTAAAACTAGAAGACGGCAGGGGAGTGATCTCCTGCTGTTTTTTTATTTAGAGCTTAAATATTGCTCAAGGTTTTTATTTTAATTGAGATAAAATTTAGCTTATCATTGCTTCGAAGTTCGAAAACCTAACTCACCTCGTGCTCTAATATAATCCGGTCAAAATACCCTCGGACACCACAACGCCCTGAACTAAACTGATAATTAATGTCTCTTAATAATAGTTGATTCTTACCCTTATACATTGCTGGATATAATCTTAGCTCGACGGTTTCATCTGGCTGATCATCGTTAACGACCCAATGATTTTGTGACCACCTTGCAATGCTATCTTCAATACTACAGGTATGTAAATTATCAAAAATTAAGTCACTTTCAATTACAGAAAGATTAGGTTTTTTATCAACCTTATTAATCGACAAAGTATTCATTGCATTTTGCAACGTATTTTTGTGCTTACCATCTACATTAAATACTGAAATTTGAAAGTTTTTAGAAAATTCTCCAAACATATCCTTATTGGGAAATTCAGAAGAGTTTAGCTCATCTTCCCAATCATAATATGTATCTTCTTCGATATATTCTTTATACTCACGGATAAGGCACTTGGTATCTTTGCAAGTATTACGCTGAAAATTTAGCCATATGCGTTGATTAGCAATGAACCTATCTTTAAAAGCTTTGCTGTCTTCATAGTCAGAAGAGGTGACTAGATTACTTTTGTACTTTTCTGCCATGGCGTCATCAAGCTTAGAAAGCTCAGGATTTTCGCAAACAGTTTTTTCTACCCAACTAGCAGCTTTGTCGCAATCAAAACTTGCTGAATTTGCATAAGTGGAAAGTAAGCAAGTGCCTAAAATACTGATTGTAGTGATGCATAACCTTTTCATATTACCCTCATTTTTTAGAGCTTGATTGTATTTTAAGAAAGCTAAATTGTGATATACGTGTCATCATCATTTTCTGCAAAAAACGAATCAGTCCATCGATCCTAGCCCAGCTAGCTAGCCTCACTCATTTACCAACTGCCAACATTTTCCATCGAAATCCAAGGCTCGATAGGTTCTAGGTCTTCGCCACTTTGTAGCAGTTCAATTGAGATGTTGTTAGGGTCTTTAACAAAAGCCATATGGCCATCTTTAGGTGGTCTTAATATCTCGACCCCTGCCTGTATAAAGGTGTCGCACTGCGTGTATATATTGTCGACTTTAAAGGCAAAGTGCCCAAAATTATCGCCATTGGTATACTCTTTTTCATCCCAGTTGTGTGTCACCTCAATCTCTGGCGCACCCTCATGCGTTGCTAAAAAATATAAGCTGAATCTGCCTGATTCAGAGTCTCTCTTTCTTAGCAGTTGTAAGCCCATAAGGTCACAATAGAAAGATAACGTTTCTTCTAGTTTGTTGGTTCTAATCATTGCATGTAAGTACTTCATAAAAATGCCTTAATATTTATTGTTCATAAAAAATGGAGTAATGGTAGGGTGCTTGTTATGCATCATTAATATAAAAAATCTCAAATGGCGTCTGTATGATATCAATACCATTAACTATATAAAGCGCATTTGTGTCAGTAACTTTTTATCAAGCAGTGCAAGCGGCATACCCTGCAATACTTGCTAGATTAAATTTGACGTCGCAAAATCTAACCTTCCATCTCGCTAGTCAACCACTCAGATACGTCATTCACTTGCGCTGCTAATTCAGGTTGCGCTATGCCTAGTTCGTCGAGCTTAGTTTTTACGTCGTTGCGATTGTATTTGCTATCAGTCAAAGCGTCTTTTAACAGCTCAATCAACTCAACGTTTAGCGCATCAGAGAAGATAACGACTTCACGAATCATTGCTTGCTTTACATCAAGGTGCAAATCGATAATGCCCCAATCAAAGCGTGTTTCAATATGGTGGGTAAACTCAGGGGTCTTACCAAAGCGCCAATCCCAATCTGCCATTTGCTGATAGTATTTATTCAAAGTTGGTTGCTTGGCGAGGCTGGCTTCATCTAACGCCTCTACTGGTGCAGTGTTGTCATAATCTTTGTCGCGATAGTATTCACAAAACGCTTCGATAATCGCATCAGACAGCGTGTCATGATTGATGTTTTCGTTAAACTCAACCAAGTTTGCAACACGAGAACGGACAGACTTAATGCCTTTGGCTTTTAGTTTGAGCGGATGTGGATTGAGGTAGTCGCCGAGTTTTTGCATGTTGGCATTGACGAGTAATGTCCCGTGATGAAAGCTGCGATCCGCTGCATGTTTAAAGGCGCTACCTGAGATTTTCTTATCACCTACTTGCATATCATTACGCCCAGATAAGTCAGCATCGATGCCCAGTTTTTTCAACGCATTGATGATGATGGCAAAGTTCGCTTCTTGGTCGTAGCTATCTTTGGGTGATAGAAAAGTAAAGTTGGTATTGCCTAAGTCATGAAACACTGCGCCGCCACCACTCTGACGCCGCGCCAAAAACACCTCGTCGGCTTCCATTTTATCGATTTTGCATTCTACCCATGGATTTTGCGAACGACCAATGACCACGGTCTCAGAATTACGCCATAAGAATAGCGTGTGCGAGTCGGGATTGAGGGTGTTAAATATCCAGTCTTCGGTAGCAAGGTTAAACCAAGGGTTGGTCACGGCAGATTTTAAGATGCGTAGTTTCATTTTTTATCCTTTTGAGTAGAAGGTTATTTATTAGGTTTTATGAGTTGGCTTTTATATATAGGCATAACCATTCTTACCGATGCGAGGTTGGAATTTAATGATCGCGGTGATAAAGATATTGATTTTATTTTAGATAAGGTAAATTTATAAACAAAAGTGAGTGATGAGTATAGAAAAATAATCCCTTTTAAGCGATTAAAAAGTTATCATCGTGGTCTTTTTTTACGATATAACCTTTTTCACGACTGAGACCTTTTATAACGGTACATTTATCATAAATGACCATCTCTTATAAATAGGAAACAGCCGTCCCATGCTTGATAGGATTTTTTCATGACCAACCGCGACCTCATTATTTTCGTAACACTGTCCTTTATGTGGTCGCTGTCTTTTATATTTTATCGCGTGGGTGTGCCGGAGTTTGGCTCGTTGACCTTTGCCAGTTTACGGGTCATATTTGCTGGGCTGGTCATGCTGATCTTTGTATTAATTAGCAAGAAAAACAGAGAAGGCATCCGCGAAAATTGGAAAGTGTTGGCGCTTGTTGGATTATTCTCCGCTGCCGTGCCATTTATGCTGTTTTCTTTTTCTGCACGTTCGGTGAATGCGGGTGTTTTGGCAGTGCTCAATGCTTCTGTACCGATGCTGAGTGGATTTATCGCCAGTACGTTCTTTAAAGACAGACTATCAAAAAAGCAAATTTTGGGCCTCATTATTGGTGTTATCGGTGTGGTAATTTTGATGAGTGAGAGTTTGTTTGGTGGGCAGGATGCGACGTCGGGTTCGAGTCTGTTGCCGATGGGTTATGGGTTGTTGGCCTGTGTTGGTTATGCGCTAGGGGCGAACATTACTAGGAATTACTTGAATGATGTCTCTCCAGTGGCGATTACCGCAGGGTCACTCATTATTGCCAGTGTGATTATGCTGCCGGTTGCAATATATGAGTTCCCTTATGGCAAGAGTATCAGTGCTCAGGCTTGGGTTTCTGTTATCTGTATTGGTGTGTTTTCTACCGCCATTGCGCTGATTTTTATGAATCAATTAATCAAAAGTATTGGCCCTATGAGAGCAACGAGCATTACGCTAGTGATCCCAATTTTTGCGATTATTTTGGGCTATTTATTACTGGGTGAAGCATTGGATACACCTGCCATTATCGGTTCGGTGGTGATATTGTTTGGGACGTATTTGTCTTTAGAGTTGTCTGTTACTAGGATGATAAAGTCGTAAATTATGTACGGAATAATATGTGTATTTTGGCTTTACTGAGCGTTCTTACCCACACAAATAATGCCATTCAAACAATTTCTATTTTGAGTGACGGTCCATGGTGACGATAGGTCTAATGCTTTATGCAATTGATAGGGTGTGATGTTTCGCTCATCTATTTCACGACCGTTTTCATCTTTGTCAGGTATAGGGTATCGCTTAAGACGCTCGGTATCGGATTGCTCCATAAATATTAAAAAGTTTTGTACATTTTTAGCCAGTTTACTATTAGGGCGTTGATTCAGCTGCACCATCAGTTGTTCGTTATCTGAGTCATAGAATTCACGCATTTCTTCATCTGTCCATTGGGTATTCTCTGACCCAAAAAACAGTAGATAACGATACATATTGAATAACACGTTAGCATCGTTATAAAAGATACTCTGTGGATACTGGTGCATGAAATCTTCCCAGAAGACGGTACGCTCTACCAACTCCTCAAAAGAAAAAGCTATCGCTGCATCAAACCAAAATATTCCTTGGTTGTCTTGAGCCATTCGCTGGATAAAGGCAGCTTGATCCTCTGGTAGATAGGGAATGAATATATCTGCCATAGCCGTTAGGTCGTGATGAAACTCATAATCACCTTCGCCCAAATAGCGCACACTGACGTCAGACCTACTCATGATTAAGCTAACCAAATATCGAACATGAGAGTTCACTGCTTTTAATTGTGTCACCGAAACCTTTTTACCTTGTTCGATGGTGCGCATCAAGGCATAAAATGCGCTGTCGTCTATAGCGCTATCAACATTCAGAAAACGTGCATACATCTCCTGATACTCTGCTAGCCATTGCAATATTTCAGCGTTGTTGGCCACTGGCAAGCAAGCGGTTAACTGGTGCTGAACCGCATGAATGTCTTCGATTTCATTTTTATTATTGATAGCATTTATTGTGTCATTAAGCTTGCTACAAATCAGCCGCTCTTTTAATGTATCTTCCGATAATTTCACCAAGGCTTTAGTGAGTTCTTTTGGCGTCTTTGCTTCTGCGATAGGCTGTTCGCTTTGGATAGTTGTCGTTTGTGCTTCTGATGAAGTAGCTTTGTCAGAAGGAGGCTGGCAAGCAGTAAGGCCAAACACTAAGCTTGAACCTATGATGAGCGGTAGCTTTTTATTTTGTATAAGTGATAACGACTTCATTTTTTATTTCTATACCCGTAGCAGGAAAGAGTGAGTAGGACAGCCGCAACAGTCTAACAGACCCTAATAAAACAGCCATCTTGTATTTTATTTTAGGGCAAGCTCACAATCTTCTAAATTCTCATACACGTTTTTGTATACCTCTCTGTCGCTATAAATATCAATATTTGCGTTCTGGTGCCAATCAATGCTGAGGTTACATTCAAACTGCGAATACGCTTTTAGATTAGAAGGTTTACAGCTTGACGCTTGCTCGGAAGATTCGGTGTCGAGTTCCCAAACTTGCAAGTCGTTTTCAAGTTGCATTGCTCCCTGCATAGCAGAAGGGCAGGCATAAGCGAAATTTGATGAAATGTCTAGGCTATCAAGGTCTATCTGGTCAGTGCAAGAGATACCATTTAGGCAATCTCTATCATGCCGCACATCCCAAGGAGAAGGTATTTGTAATACTTGGTGTAATTGATAACGCACTTTGGACCAATCATGTATTTCATAACCATCTTCATCTGTGCTAGGTACAGGATATTTAATCTGTCGTTCGCTATCGGGTAACGCCAAGAAGCCAAGAAAAAGCTGAGCATTTTTGGCTAACATACTGTTGGGACGCTTGGCTAAATCAAGCATGATTTTTTTATAACTAGGTTCCATAAACCGATGGATAGCATCATCTGTCCATTGTGTATTGTCTGCGCCATAGAAAAGCACATAGCGATATAAGTTCAATAAAGTCTTGGCATCTTTTACAGCATAGCCATTTGGATATTGCTGTATATAAAGCTCCCAAAATGTTGCACGTTCGACCAATTCCTGAAAGGTGGTAGTCACTGATGCATCCATCCAAAAACTCTCTTGATTGTTCTGTGCCATACGTTGGATAAATGCTGCTTGGTCTTTTTGTAGATAAGGTATAAATATGTTTACCATCGCTAGCATGTCATGATCAAATGAAAATAGACCTTCTCCCAAGTCACGGAATCTCACATCGGCACCACTTTGTATTAGCCCAATCAAGTATTGTGCACGTGGGCTTAGGGTCGCTAGCTGCTTTGATGTTGCACTTTCTTCATAATATAAGTCATAGACAATGCTGTTAAAGCTTTCATCGTCTATATCAATATCACCTACTAGAAACTGTTTATACATTGACTCATAACTGCTCAATAATGCCATTACTTCAGCATTGCTGGCCGTCGGTAAGCAAGTATCTAATTGTTTTTGAATGGCATAAATATCTTCAATCTTGCTAGTACCATCCACTGTTTGCATTGTCTGATTCAGCTGTACACAAGTTTTCGCATCTACACCTAAGCTTTTTTTACTAGGTTCAGGTTTCTCTACGACCGTTGGTATGTTTGATTCTTCAATAGCTTGTGCTTGGGGTAATGGGGTATTCGAGGTTGGCTGGCATGCAGTGACAGTAACAGTGCTAACGAGCAGCAGGCTTGAACCTATGATGAATGACACTTGATTTTTTTGCACAGACTGTATCCTCTTAACATGCCGTAAAATATGAATATGTATAGTTTAAAATAAATTCTAATAAACGAATAATAAAACTATTGTTTGCTTATGGTGATTTTACCCTTTAATAGGCTATCGAAATAGTGGCTATCATTCTTTATTAAATAAATATAAAGCAGTGTTTCTGTTTGTAAAGTTTACTTGAATAATAACGGACACTCCCTATAAAGATAACGGTCGTTCAATATGCGTCTTTGCTTAGCAAATAGGCAACGATATATTCTATTGACCCAATACTATTGATTCAATGGCTCGCATTTTTTTATGGTTCTAAGCCAGTTTTTTTTGAGGGCTTTAATGAATAGTCGAGCACTTTAATTAATAGTAATGAACCTCATAATAAAGAACAGTAACTTATAACGACAAACATAATAAGGCATAACATGGCACACGATAATTTATTTGAATCCGTAAAAATGGGCACGCAAACGCTAAAAAACCGTATCATTATGGCACCGTTGACGCGCCTGCGTTCAGTAGAGCCCGGTGATGTACCGACTGTACTTGCTAGCGAGTATTATTCACAGCGTGCTAGCTCAGGGCTTGTGATTACTGAAGCAACGCAGGTTTCTTTTCAAGCAAAAGGCTATGCAGGTGCACCTGGCGTTCATACCCAAGACCAAATCACCGCATGGAAAACCATCGTTGATAATGTCCATGCCAAAGGTGGCAAGATTGTGGTACAGCTATGGCATACCGGTCTGGTCTCGCATGAGAGCGTACAGCCGGATGGCAAAGCACCAATCTCTGCCTCTGATGTCCATGTCGGTATACGTACCTCATTGCGTGATAGCAATAACCAAGCCATCCGCGTTGAAGCAACGACGCCACGCCCAGCCACACTTGATGAAATCAAGCAAGTCATCGCTGACTTTGCACAAGCAACCAAAAATGCCAAAGAAGCGGGCTTTGATGGGGTTGAGATTCATGGTGCCCATGGTTATCTATTGCATCAATTCTGGGTTGAGCAAACCAACCAGCGTGAAGATGAATATGGTGGTAGCCGTGAGAACCGTGCGCGTCTAACATTAGATGTTATCGATGCTTGTGTGGATGCTTGGGATGCTGATCACGTTAGTATTCGTATCTCACCGCTTGGAACATTTAACAATGTAGAAGCTGGCTATAATGAAGATGAGAATATCTGGCTAATTGAGCAGATTAACAAGCGTGGCTTGATGTATCTACATCTGTCAGAGCCTGATTGGGCTGGTGGCACGCCTTATAGTGATGGATTCCGTCAACGTGTCCGCGCTGCTTTTGATAACTTGATTATCGCTGCTGGTGGTTATACTGCCGAAAAAGCAGAAAAAAATGTGAAAGCTGGCTACATCGATGCCGTTGCTTTTGGTCGCGATTATATTGCCAACCCTGATTTGGCCGAGCGTATTCGTGAAGGTGCTGCGCTAAATGAGCAGCATCCTGATAGCTTTTATGGTGGCGGTGCTGAAGGTTACACCGACTATCCGTTTTTAAACCAAGCGTAATATATAGTCGGTGAACTACTACACGGCTACGGCGTTACCCTCCTTAGACGTACTACTTGTACAATCTGCAGTCGGCTGCCTTGTATCCACTTTAGAGTTCTTTGACTATAGTTAGTTCTATATAACTGACAATCGAAAGCCACCAGGCGATAATCGTCTGGTGGCTTTTTTATGCATGATGATAAATAGGTTTCGGCTACTTGAACTACTTCAGCTAATTGAGTTACTTAATAAAATTACCTGTCTGATAATCTCGAAACGTTTGGCGCAGTTCTTCTTGCGTGTTCATGACAAAAGGCCCATAACCTGCCACTGGCTCACCAATAGGCTCACCGCTGAATAGCAAAAGTTTGATAGGCGTTAGTGTTTGTCCGTCGGTTACGGTAGTAGGGCAGTACAGATCAATGGTGTCAGTATCAGGTGCTTGCTCATCTTGAATGTCAGCACGATGTTGCGTGGGTGCCTCAAACTGAATTAGATTGCCTGCACTCACAGGCGTATCATTGACCCGTAACTCACCTTCTTGCACTAGCAGCAGTGTATTGTGTGTGTTGGGTATTTGCAGTGTCGTTGAACCAGAGGCATACAGCTCGATATTCCAGACATTAATGGGTGTAGAGGTACTGGCTGAACCTGTTACTCCTTGCCATTCGCCAGCGATGATAGCAGCTTTGCCAATAGTGGCTTGATTGCTACCGTCACTGTCGTCGCTGTTATCTATCAAGTCAACGAGAGGTATCTCCGCCCGTTTGATACTTTGGTATTTTGGATGGGTTAGTTTGTCTGCGCTCGGTAGATTGACCCACATCTGCACCATACTAAAGACGCCACCACGCTGCCCAAACGCTGCTGAATGGAACTCCTCATGCATGATGCCGCGTCCTGCTGTCATCCACTGCACATCACCTTCTAGAATATCACCGCATCCACCGGTCGAGTCTGCATGGCTGATTTCGCCCGAATAGGCGATGGTGACTGTCTCAAAACCTTTGTGTGGATGCTTACCGATACCATGCGGTTCCGTTTGGTAATTGGGGTTCGGCTCAAAGGTAGTCGGTTCGCCATAATCGAATAACAGAAATGGATCAGTGTGTTCATAGTTAAAGTCGGGGTTTTCTTCGAGATGGTTGATGAAGGTTTTTACATAAAAGCCATCACCGACCCAATGCGGTGCCTTTTTACTATGAACGTTCTCAATCGGACGCATGTATTCCCCCATAAAATGAGATGTATAGTCAACCCTCTATAAATTGGATGCGGTGTCAGTCTCGCTTAGTCTACTACTTGTAGCCCTTTCGCTCGGCTTCCTTGTATCCAAATTATATCGAACCAAATATATTATTCTAATTTTTATTATTGCTTTTCAAGCGTGACCACTAAGCGGCTTCACTTTTGTCATGCTTCTTATTCTAGCAGTTATCAAGCCTTTATTGAGTTAAAAATCAACTTAAGTAGAATAAAAAATTAAACGTAGATAGTTATAGCGTGTTCAGCGTGCTCTAAAAACACGCCCTAATACCTGATCAAAATCATTGAGCACGACTGACTTTTAAATAGACTAATGGCTAAACAGATGAGTTGTTAAAAAATGAACCGTTAGACAATCTCGCCACTGACGAAACCGCTTGCCCACGCCCATTGGAAATTATAACCACCAAGCCAGCCTGTGACATCGAGTACCTCACCGATGAAATACAGACCCTCTTGCAAATTACTCTGCATAGTTTTTGAGGATACTTCATCCGTTTTGACACCGCCGCGCGTGACTTCAGCGGTACGGTAACCCTCAGTACCAGACGGCTTAAGTTGCCAACCATTTAGACTCGCACCAAGCTCTGCCAAACGCTCATCTTTAATATTAGCAAGCTCTGTATCTTTTATGTCTTCCCACAGGTGAGTCTGCAGCGCAGTCAGTAGCTTTTTTGGTAATGCATTGTCTGTATAGTCCGCCAACACCGTACGAATCAGCTGCTTGGGATGGGATTTTTTATGAGCCAATAGGAGCGCTGTCGTATCTGTCTCTGGTAGCAGGTTAATGCTGATGGTTTCACCCGTATGCCAATAGTTGGATAGTTGCAGCATAGAAGGACCAGACAGTCCACGATGGGTGAACAGCAGTGGTAATTTAAAGGAAATACGCTCATTACTGGCAATGACTGGCAAGCTAATACCTGACAATGCTCGAATCAGTTCGCCTGTTTTATCGGTGAATGTAAAAGGCACGAGACTGGCATCAGTCGGTATGAGTGTATGCCCAAACTGCTGTGCCACCTCGTAGCCCAAGCCACTAGCGCCCATGGTTGGTATAGACAATCCGCCCGTGGCGACGACTAACGACTCACAGCGGTAGCCTGTTTGTGGCAGCTTGGTTTGATTTGCCGCCTCTTTTCTCTCTTGCTTTTCTTTTTTACTGAGTTGCTTGGTCGTTAATAATTGAAAACGAGCATTTTTATCATTTTCGACAGTTTGAACACTTTCAATTTGAGCATTTAGTTTGACTTGCACGCCTGCTGCTGCACACTCATCAAGGAGCATGCTCAAGATATCTTGTGCAGAGTCATCACAGAACAGCTGACCGTGCTCACGCTCATGGTAAGGAATTTTATGCGCTTCAACCATACCGATAAACTCCCAACTGGGATAACGGCTGAGGGCTGATTTGCAGAAATGTTGATTGGCACCAAGGAAATGCTCAGGCTCGACGAAGTAATTGGTAAAGTTACAGCGGCCACCGCCTGACATGAGGATTTTTTTGCCCGCTTTATTGGCATGATCCAATACCAGTACGCGGCGACCACGGCGACCCGCAGTGAGCGCACAGTATAACCCTGACGCGCCAGCACCGATAATAATGACATCGTAGTGGGCGTATTGTGATGTATTGCGTTGATTGCTCATTGTGGTCTCATAAAATGATAGAGCCTGTCCACTATAAAATCGCTACAGGTATCAACCTCGCTCACTATCCAACCGTATCGTGAGCACTCAGTTTGTTGTATCGATAATAGGGTGAATTGACTATAGATATAAAATAGTAAAAATAAAGCCGATTGCTTATATTTAATAAAGTCGTGCTTGAAAAGAGTCAGTCGCTCTTAGCGTTCGCTTTAGAGTAGCTATTGTCCATATTTTATTTAAGGTTACAAGGATTAAATAGCTTATTGCCTTGTCCATAAATTTTATCATGTATGACCAATTATACAGCTGTACAGTGATATTGTTATGAATGGCGGTTGATGCCTTGCAACCGTCCGGCTTATTTGTCAAACTAACCTTACGTGTCACGCATTATGGAAGATGGCTCTTATTACCTGTACAGATGGTCTTTATTGACGATTGGTACAGGTCATAATAATTAAAAAGGATGACTATTATGACTCAGAAATCATTTCCCCTTGCAGCCGAGTTCATCGCTGCTGCCAATACGACAGCCGAACAATACCGCACCGACTACCAGCAGTCTATCGAATCCCCTGAGTCTCATGATGCCTTTTGGGCGAAGCGTGCCGAGCTGATTGATTGGATAAAAAAACCAACTAAAATCAGCGACGTTAATTATGATTTAAAGGATTTTCGAATTAAGTGGTTCGAAGATGGCGAGCTGAATATTTCTGTCAATTGCCTTGATCGACACCTACAAAACAACCCTTACAAACCAGCGATTATTTGGGAAGGCGATCATCCTTCCTTACATAAAATCATCTCCTTTAAAGAGCTGCACGAATCGGTCTGCCGCTTGGGTAACGCCATGCGCAAGCTTGGGGTCAAAAAAGGCGATCGCGTCACCTTATATATGCCGATGATACCGGAAGCGATGGTAGCGATGCTGGCGTGTACGCGTATCGGTGCCGTGCATTCAGTGGTCTTCGGTGGTTTTTCTGCTGAGAGCTTGGGCAACCGTTTGATAGACAGTCGCTCGAAACTGGTTATCACTGCTGATGAAGGTTTACGTGGTAATAAACGTACGCCGCTCAAGGCGAATGTCGATCGTGCACTTGATATGGATGGCACTGACAGCGTAACCAACGTCATCGTCGTTCATCGTACTGGTAACTCTGTTCCGATGAGTGGTCGCCGCGACCTTTGGTATCATAGTTTAGTAGACGGTGAATCGCAGTATTGCGAGCCTGAAGTGATGAATGCCGAAGACCCGCTGTTTTTACTCTATACGTCTGGCTCAACTGGCAAGCCTAAAGGCGTGTTGCATACGACTGGCGGCTATATCACTTATGCGCTCTCTACATTTCGAGATGTCTTTGATATTAAAGACGATGATGTCTACTGGTGTACAGCCGACGTGGGCTGGATTACGGGTCATACTTATTCAACTTATGCACCGCTCGCCAATGGCACGACGACAGTGATGTTCGAGGGTGTACCAGAATATCCAACATGGGCACGCATCGGTCATATCATTGATAAGCACAATGTGACGGTCTTATATACCGCGCCGACTGCGATTCGAGCGATGATGAAGGAGGGAGATGCCTTTGTCCGTGAGTCTAATCGTTCTAGCCTGCGCTTGCTCGGAACCGTGGGGGAGCCAATCAATCCCGAAGCATGGGATTGGTACTATCATGTGGTCGGTGACGGTAAGTGTCCAATCGTAGATACGTGGTGGCAGACGGAGACTGGTGGCATTCTAATGGCTCCGATACCCGGCGCAGTTGCACTTAAACCCGGTGCGGCGATGAATCCTCTATACGGTATAAAACCAGAAATCGTTGATAGAGATGACACTATATTAGAAGGCTCTGCCGAAGGTAATTTATTAATTAATAGTAGCTGGCCGGGCCAAATGCGGACCATTTATAATGACCATGAACGCTTTTTAGAGACTTATTTTAGCGATTATCCAGGCTATTATTTCACTGGTGATGGGGCGCAGCGCGACGAGGACGGACATTACTGGATTACGGGACGTGTCGATGATGTGCTCAATGTCGCGGGTCATCGTCTGGGTACAGCCGAGATTGAAAGTGCCGTGGTCGCACATCCTGCCACGGCTGAGGCTGCTATCGTTGGTATGCCACATGAGATTAGAGGGACGGGTATTTGCGCCTTTATCATTCTAAAATCAGGCGAAAAAGAGACAGCGTCACTGAAGGCTGAGCTGAATCGACAAGTGCGCTCTGAGATTGGCCCCATTGCCAATCTGGATACGATTCATATCGTCAATGTGCTACCAAAAACGCGATCAGGTAAAATCATGCGCCGTATCTTGCGTAATCTAGCGGCAGGACAGTATGTCGGCTTGGGAGATTTATCCACCCTTGCAGATAGTTCCGTGATTAATCAGTTGGTCGAAGTGGTCAAAGCTGAGCGTGGAGAATAGTCACAGCTATATCCTCGTTAGGCAATTAAAAAGAAGCCATGTTATAGAAATAGCATGGCTTTTTTACGTAGACGATATTGATATGAGTAGGTTTTAAAGGTTCAATGCTATTTAAAAGTTTAATACTATTTAAAATTGTATCGACTAAAACAACCCGTTATTTTTATACATACTATTTTCTGACCACATATCCTATAAGGCTTATTGTCATTATGACTCATCATCCTTTAAACCGTACTGATACTACTTCACCTAAAATCGCTATCATCGGTGGTGGTCTGACAGGACTATTTACTGCCACATTATTAGAGCGTGCTTTTAGCCAAGGTAATGATAAAACACCAGTCCCTAATATTACGATTTTTGAAAAGTCTCGCAGTGTTGGACGTTTAGCCACTCGTTATCGTACCGACAGTCAAACGGGTAAAAACTGGCAATGGGCATTTGGGGCACAGTTTTTTACGGCTAAAACAGCCAGTTTTCAACAGTTCATTGTGCCTTGGCTAGAGTCAGGTTTATTGCAACCATGGTGTGCACAAGTGGTCAACCTAACACCAGCAAACAATAGTATTGAGGCATCCGATATCCAAAGCAAAGAGCAATGGAATACCACGCAAGCACGCTATATCAGTACCCCCAAAATGACCAGCTGGGGACGTGAATTGGCTGATGAATTGCAGCACACCACCATGAAATTTAAAACTCGCGTTGCACCGTTGGCTCAATATGACAGCGCTATAGCAGAAAAAGTTGATAAAAAAACGGAGCTGTTTGACGATACTGGCGCAAGCCTAGGTCACTTTGACTGGGTGATTTGTACCGCGCCGAATGGTCAGGCAGTCGAGCTGATGGCAGATAGTGGCTTTGCTGAGCAATTAAGGATTACTGAGCGACAGATGCAGGCTTGCTATACGCTGATGTTGGGGTGGAATGATATTGCCGCCTTACCGAAAACGCTAAGCAGTTTGGCAGCACAGCAATGGGATGTTGCTTATCTGAGTGATTCTATTCTCGATAGGATATTTATCGAGCATCAAAAGCCTGCTCATGATGATCTGCTACCCAGTGTGACCATTCATGCCAACAATCATTGGTCAGAGCAGCATGTCGATGATGATATTGAGACCGTCCAATCACAATTGCTACAAGCCGCACAGCAAGCATTGAACTGGAACGAGGAAAGCGCACCTAGCCAAATAGACAGTCATCGCTGGCGTTATGCTGCAACGGTGGTTAATGACAACAACGACAAAGATGCGTCAGGTATTTTATTCGACGAGACGTATCAGTGGATTGTCAGTGGTGACTGGTGTGGCCAAGGCAATATCGAAAGCTGCTATCAAATGGCACAACAGACGGTCGAGGCTATCTATTATATTCATAAAGTTGTCTGATGGGAGATGAGTCGTTCATTATCTCGTAGGGTCTGATCAATGATGAAATGTATCTGAAATGTTAACAAACTAATTCAAACCAATTCTACAAAAGTAGAGGAGTAATCAATGATGTGTAAAGTCGAGAGAGATTAATTTGCATATAAATAATCAATATTTGTGTATTAAATATAGTCTTTAAGTTACAAATAACACTATTAAAATCTCTGATAAACCGATATATTTGCTTTTCGTAATATATTAAATAGTATGAAGCTAGAAGTGGATAAAGTGCTGATAGGAAGTGATTTAACTCGCGTGATGCTCGAAAATGGTTGTCAGGAGATATGGTGTGCGGTAGATGATAGTAGCGATGAAGATGCTATGAAAGATCAAATCGAGAATGATTTTACAGCGAGAATCGTATCTTATGATGATGAAAAATTCTACTGTACCGCAGGTATAGCATGGTTATGTGCTGTGCCAATCAAAGTGTTGCCAATGACTTTGAGTGATGTGAAATTCGAAATGTCGTAATTTATATTGTATTAGCTCAACAGGTTTACAATCTGTATCAAAAACCTACCGCTGAGTGGGTTTTTTAATTTAAAGCAAAAAATGCTTTCATAGGGTTTTAACAATTAAAACGCTCAGGTGGGTATAAAAGGGCATTGTATTAGTATAAATGATGAAATATTTATTGATGAATAAATGTAGACAAAAAAGAGCCCACAAAGGAGGAACTGTGGGCTGAGGAAACTGAGCGTATAGTAATAACTATGATGACTACAAGGGCAGTGATTGGGCGTTGTTGTTATTATAAGTAACTCTACTATCAGTCTCTAAAATTAGAGTGATAGCGGTTAATTCAATAGGTAGATGTAGTTACTTACCTGCTTAAGTGTACAAGTGTTTTATTGGAATAGTCATCATAGCGTAAACAGCCACGGTTTGGCGATTTTGGTTACATGATATTACGTTTAAAAAGACATTCGGAGGAGGTATGGGATAGAACACATATCGCTAGTATGATGTCGAATAAACATGGATGCTTTTGTGATTTTATGCACACTACTAATATATAGTGTTAATGCTTCGTAGTTATATAACGATTACGGATGGATTTTAATATAATTGGTAACTTAGTAGCTAAAGAGATGGCATGACGACTTGCCCGAAAAATGCTAAGCTATCCGCCATTATTATGTCTATATGAAACTGGGTTTGCCATGACTGAGAATACGCATTTGCATACGCAGGAGCCATCAAGTACGCAAAATACTAAGAGTATTTTTAACTTGCCCAACAACCTGACTATTGCGCGAATATTAATGATTCCGCTATTTGTCGCCATTGCTTATTGGCCACCTTCTATGGGAATCGGCATGCCAGCCATCTCAGATAATGTGATTGCGCGGGTAGGCATGAGCGAGTTTAGCGATAGCTTGGTACGCCATTTATTATTGACGGGCGTTTTTATTATCGCTGCGATTACCGATTGGCTAGATGGCTACTTTGCGCGTAAGCTCAATGTGATGTCAGCCTTTGGGCGATTTTTGGACCCCGTCGCTGATAAATTGATGGTTGCAGTAGCGCTTATCATCTTAGTACAGTGGCATCCCAATATCATAATGGCGATAGCAGCGATTGTCATTATCTCGCGTGAGATTGCGGTATCCGCACTGCGTGAATGGATGGCAGAGCTAGGCAAGAGTACCAGCGTGGCAGTATCTTATGTTGGTAAGTTAAAAACGACATTTCAGATGGTGGCAATTACGGTGCTGCTATTAAATTGGGAGTCGCTTGAAACCATTGGCTATGTGTTGATGGTTGCAGCTGTTGTTCTGACATTATGGTCGATGATGATTTATCTAAGAGCCGCTTGGCCATATCTCAAGCAGAGTGGTTAAGCCATGTTATTGATTGTAGTATCATAAAATTTAGATAAAAACGCCAGTCGCATTAGCCACTGGCGTTTTTTATTGTCTAGTATTCGCTTACGGGGCGGTCGATTTATTTTACTCTTTGATTGTATGTATTGTTCATATATACTCAAAATTAGTGAACAAAATACAAGAGAATTGGCCGAAGTATGACGAGAGGTCATTCAAATAAGGAAATAGGCATGACATCACATCAGAAAAAGTCGGGCGCTGCCGTATTACTATTGGCATTATTGACAGGGTGTTCCTCTGGCTCAAATATGCAGGAGCAATCCACTTCAACCATTGAGCAAGAAAAGTCTATCCAAACAGACTCTATTGCAGAACGTTCTACTCAGGATGCTGCTGAATCAGAACGCTTGGGTACCAAATGGGGTGATGATGTTAACTCAGAGGTCACTACTGTTGATTTGCGCCGTACCCATCCTGAGCCTATTGAGCAGATGCAGGTTCGTTATGCAGATAAGTCCTATACTGGTCGTGCCGTCAATAGCATGTCGCTACTGGCGGGCAAGGTTGATTTTTCGATGGAAACAGATACAGGTGCACTATCCCTTTATCGAGACTCGGGCAATTACTATGTCCGAGGTCAAGCAGGTCAGGCATACCGTCTGGTGTATCATAATAATAGCGCCAATACTTATGAGATCGTCGCTAGTGTTGATGGAATAAACGTCCTCAATGGTAGCGCTGCTAGCCGTTATGATAGTGGATATGTGCTAAATCCCAATGATGATTTGGTGATTGAAGGCTTCCGTAAGAGCCAGAGCTCGGTGGCATCCTTTGTTTTTAGCAAGCCAGAGAGTGCCTATGCTGCCAATACCAGCTCGGGCTCTATCAATAATACGGGTGTAATCGGTACGGCAGTTTATGGGCTGTATGATCCTACTAAGCCAAAGCCAGCGCAGCCACAGGCTTATCCAGCTGATAATGGTTATGCGAAACCACCGCAATAATGCCTATCAATAGATAATAGATAAATCATACAAAAACGCCAGTCGCATTAGCCACTGGCGTTTTTGTATTCTACTATTTTGCTTTCATATAACAGATTCTTATAGCGTTACAGAGTTGTTTTCGCCTAGATTGGTCGCTTTTTTGCCGTCCATGACTGCAGCAGTCGTCATCTTAAACATATTGACGACTGAGCTGCCACTTAACCAATATTCGGCACCGTGTGGTACAACTTTAATCAACTGGATATTCTTATCTTCTTTACCTTGCTCATAGAATGCATTGTAAATTGGTGACCATAGCTCATCGAGCTTCTCTTGGTCTTCGACCAATTCTGCCTTACCGTTGATAGAGACATAATTCTTAGCATCTTGACTGACGTAGGCCAAGTTGACCTGCGGATTTCTTTCGATGTCTTTGACCGTTTCAGTGGTCTTATCACCGATGAACCAAATTTCTTTTGCTCCAATGCTGGTTTCACTGGTGGTCATTGGGCAGGCATGTAGATGATCTTCGTGAGTACGGGTGGTCATCATGGCAAATTTGATGTCTTTTACCAGCTCTTGCACTTTATCGATATGGTCTTGTCTACTCATAGTAAATTTCCTTTTCTTTATAGTATTTGATTAATAGTTATGAAGTTTTTGTTAGGTAGATTTTTATTTATTAATTTTTAGCTTTTTGACAATTCGTATTTAGAATACCGATAACCAGTGGTCTATTTATATAGGTTGCCAGTAATACGATGTTAGAGTTTGTAAGGAGTATAAGGGTTAAGTAAAAATTGTGACGTTATACTCATTTCACTATAAAAGTGTTACTGCGTTAACTTCGCTTGAGGTATTTAATGTACATCTACACTCAGTTGTCTTTCACTGCTTTTAAATTGAATCGAATGTATGCGCCCACCCAAGTTTGCTGCTCTGAAAAAAACGGTATGTAATATGATGTCACAGATGGAAGCCTAAAGAGTAGATCAGGGAGAAGGTCAAAGGGAAGAACAAGGCAATTATTTGTTAACCGTTTGCGAGTTCAATAAATGCGCTTTTCGGCAATTTATCTTGGTTTAGACCTGCTTATTACAGGGCTTCTTGTTATAATACGCAGACCATTTACTTAGCATGGCAGAGATGCCTTGATCTTACGGATTATGCCTTTATGATGACCATCGCCGGACAACCGTTTCTTACCGATTTTCAGACGCAGCAACTCATCAGTCAGTTTCAGCAAAAAACCGAGCTCAATGTCAGTCAAATAAGTACCCAGCAAGTGTATGTGCTATCACGCAAGCTCGAAGGTGATGAACATAAAAAGGCGTTAGACCTACTCGCTGTTGACAGTGCGACAGTGCTCGCCGACCCACAAGCTAATCAGATACAAGTCATCGTTGGTCCACGTTTTGGCACGATTTCGCCATGGGCAAGTAAAGCGACTGATATTTTTAATAACTGTGAAATCGAGCTCAACCGTGTTGAGCGTGTGGTTGTTTATACGTTAACAATTGATGGTGACGCAGGCGAAAAACTACCAGTAGACGCTGAGCAGTTGTTGTTTGACCGTATGACGCAGAGCTTGGTCTATGATTTGAATGATTTGAACAAATTGTTTGATGATGAGCAGCCAGCATCATTGAATCATATTGATGTCATCGGACAAGGTCAGTCAGCACTAGAGTCAGCCAATACCCAGTTTGGTTTTGCGTTATCAAGTGAAGACATTGATTATTTAATGAATGCGTATGTCAATGAGCTAAAGCGTAATCCAACTGACGTTGAGCTGATGATGTTTGCACAGGCAAACTCAGAGCATTGCCGTCATAAGATTTTTAACGCTGAGTGGACAGTTGATGGTGCAGTACAGCCAAAGTCACTGTTCCAAATGATTAAAAATACCTACCAGTCGAATCCACAAGGTATCTTATCTGCCTATAAAGACAACGCTGCTGTGATGGCAGGGTCTGACGGTATGCGTTTTTACCCCATTCCGACTGACGCGATGGATGCAAACTCTGCCCATCCTTATGACTTCCATCAAGAAGCAATCGACATTCTGATGAAAGTCGAAACCCATAACCATCCAACCGCTATCGCCCCTTATGCAGGTGCTGCGACAGGTGCTGGTGGTGAGATTCGTGATGAAGGCGCAACAGGTCGTGGCGGTAAGCCAAAAGCAGGTCTGACAGGCTTTCACGTATCACACCTACATATCCCAGAGCTTAGCGAAAAGTGGGAGCAGTCAGGTCAATTGAGTACTCAGGCTTATGGCACGCCAGATCGTATGGCAACCAGCCTTGAGATTATGACTGAAGCGCCACTCGGTTCAGCCAACTTCTCAAATGAGTTTGGTCGTCCTAACCTATGCGGTTATTTCCGTAGTTTCCAATTGGACACCTCAGCAGCAAAAGACGGCAGCGAGATGCGTGGCTATCATAAGCCAATCATGCTGGCAGGTGGTTACGGCAATATCAAACGCAACCTCATTGAAAAAAATGCCATTCAACAAGGTGATTTATTGATCGTCCTTGGTGGCCCTGCGATGCAGATTGGTCTAGGCGGTGGTGCGGCATCTTCGGTTGATAGTGGTTCACTTGATGAAGGCCTAGATTTTGCCTCTGTACAGCGTGACAATGCTGAAATGGAGCGTCGTTGCCAAGAAGTGATGGATCGCTGCTGGGCACTAGCGGGTAGTGATGTCGATGCCAGCAATAATGGTAAAGATGGCAACCCTATCGTGTCATTGCATGATGTGGGCGCTGGCGGTATCTCTAATGCAATGCCAGAGTTGGTCAATGACCACGAGATGGGCGCGGTACTAAACCTGCGTAAAATACCATCGTTAGAAGCTGGCATGTCACCAATGGCCATCTGGTCAAACGAAGCGCAAGAGCGTTATGTCCTCGCGATTCGCCCAGAAAGCGAAGCCCAATTCGATGCGATCTGTGCGCGTGAGCGTTGCCCGTATGCCATCTTAGGAACAGCCACGGATGTGCGTCAGCTAGTCGTTGATGATACGCTATTGGATGAGCAGCCTGTCGATATGCCGATGCAAGTATTGCTAGGTGGCACGCCGAAGATGAAGCGTAGCTTTGAGCGTCATGACAGCAGCTTGCCTGCATTAGAGTTAGGCGACGTCAATTTAGCTGAGTCTATCACTGATGTATTGCGTCATCCAACCGTCGCTAGCAAATCATTCTTGATCAGCATTGGTGACCGTTCTATCACTGGTATGGTCGTGCGTGATCAGTATGTTGGTCGTTATCAAGTACCTGTATCGGATTGTGCGGTTACGGCATCAGGTTTGATCGCGTTAGATGGTCAGGTGATGAGCGGTGAAGCGATGAGTATCGGTGAACGTACGCCAGTTGCCCTAATCAGCCCTCAAGCCTCAGCACGCCTTGCAATTGGCGAAGCGATTACCAACATCGCTGGTGCGCGCATTGCTCAGTTGTCTGATATCACCATGTCAGCGAACTGGATGGCAGCATGTGGCGATGATGCAGAAGATGCAGCATTGTTTGATGCTGTATATACAGTCGGTGAAGAGCTGTGCCCAGCATTGGGTATCGCTATCCCAGTCGGTAAAGACTCGCTATCGATGCGTGCCAATTGGACTGACAGCAGTGAAGCAGGTGAGACGGATAAATCAGTCGTATCACCAATGAGCTTGGTGATTACTGCCTTTGCTCCTGTGGTTGATGTGGCAAAAACGCTAACCCCTGAGCTAATCAATGGCGACAGCGCGTTTTACCGTATTGACTTGTCTAAAGGTAAATTGCGTTTAGGTGGCTCAATCCTTGCGCAAACGCTTAGCCAATTAGGTAACGACTGCCCAGATTTGGCGCAGCCAAGCGACTTGGTCGACTTCTTTAACTTTGTCCAAGCGGGTAACGCGCAAGGCGTCATCAGCGCCTATCACGATATCGGTGATGGTGGTCTATTAGCAACCATCGCTGAGATGCAATTCACCAGCCGTCAAGGTATCAAACTGTCATTGACCGACGATAACTTACTCGGTCAACTGTTCAGTGAAGAGCTGGGCGCAGTCATTCAAGTATTACCAGAAAACGTTGCGGCTCTAATGCAATTGGCAGAAGAGTTTAATGTTGCTGACATGCTCAGCCTCGTTGGTCAAAGCTCGGAAGAAGACAGTCTTCTTATCCAAACGCCAACGCTCATGGGTGATGACACTTTACGCTTTAGCCGTACTGAATTACAGCAAGCGTGGACGCAGGTCAGCTATCAAATCGCTCGCCGCCGTGATAACCCAGCGTGCGTACAGCAAGAGTATGACTTGATTAGCGACGCTAGCCATAAAGGCCTGATCGCTGCGCTAAACTTTGATTTGAATCAAAAAGTTGAAGAACCATATGTAAACAGTCGTGCTGATTCTGATAACAGCACGCCAAGAGTCGCTATCTTGCGTGAGCAAGGCGTCAACGGTCAGACAGAAATGGCAGCAGGCTTTACGCAAGCTGGCTTTGAAGCGGTCGATGTACACATGAGTGATCTACTCAGTGGCCGTATCAATCTACGTGACTTCGATGGTTTGGTCGCTTGTGGTGGCTTTAGTTATGGTGACGTACTCGGCGCAGGCTCTGGCTGGGCAAACTCTATCTTGTTCCATGACGAGCTACGCATGCAGTTTGTCCGCTTCTTTGCCCGTCCTGATACCTTCTCACTAGGCGTCTGTAACGGTTGTCAGATGATGGCTCAGTTAAAAGACCTTATCCCAGGTGCAGATAACTTCCCACGCTTCATCGCCAACCAGTCGGCTCGTTTTGAAGCGCGTACGGTCAATGTGAAAATCGAGCGTACCAAGTCTATCCTGTTCAAAGGTATGCAAGACAGCATTTTGCCAATCGCTGTCGCGCATGGTGAAGGCTATGCCACACTAGACAATACACAAATCGACGGTATGGCAAAACACGGTCAGCTTGCGATGCGTTATGTCGATAGCCAAGGTCATCCGACTGAGACCTATCCGCTCAATCCAAATGGTTCTGTCGGCGGTGTCACGGGTCTGTGTAGCACTGATGGTCGCGTCACTATCATGATGCCACATCCTGAGCGTAATCTAAAAGCCTATAACCACAGCTGGAAACCAGAAGAGTGGGACGAAGACGGCGCGTGGATGCGTATGTTCCGTAACGCCCGAGCTTGGTTGCGCTAGTCGCAAACCTCTAGCAATTGCTTATGGTTTTAGATAGCTGTTTTTCAAAATAAGAAGGTGGGCTTAGGCTCACCTTTTTTGTGTTTAAGATTTGAGTGTTTGGAAATGAAGGCTAATGTTTATACCGTGTTTTCACGAGTATAGGTGATGAGACACATGTTAAAATTGCGGTTAACAAAGATTAAAATCAGGCAAAATAAGGAATAAGAACATGTCAGGAATTACAGATATCAATGAGCTATTGGGTTCTATGCAGCCAGCATTGGTTGATGAGTTATTTGTGTTTTGTACTGTGAAAGGACAACTGGCTGAATACGTAAACTTAGCGCCAATAGCGACGTTTGTAGAGTCAGAAGGGCTGACTCTGGTTTTGACAAAAGACAAAGCTGATGAGGCAGGTTTGCATTACGAGGGCGTGTTTCGCCAAATCACTCTGATGGTGCATTCAAGCTTAGAAGCGGTAGGTCTAACCGCAGCCGTGTCAACCAAACTGACCTCAAAAGGTATCAGTGCCAATGTGATCGCTGCCTATTATCATGACCATATATTTGTGTCGAACGATAAGGCGGAGCAGGCGCTATCTGCGTTAAAAGAGCTGAGTAATATATAAATTTTTTTATAAGTAAGTGAGCTATTTCCCGCCTTCCACTTGTATCTGCCAGTCTGGGCGCGGCGGTGACACGAATTGAGATGTTACTGTTACCTCGACACCACCTCAAACTCTAGCCACCGCAACTCGCCCAAACCAGCAGGATACCGCTACAGTCGGGGCTAAAGCGCGCTTTTAAATGAATATAAACAATTGTCTTATATGTTTAAGTGGTTGGTTTATAAACCTTATCTAGAGGATCTAAATCTATTTTTTTAAAATCTTTTCCACGCAAATAGGCTTCATACCAATCTGGGTAGCCTTTCTTAGATATCTCAATAATTTGCTCTTTAATATCATTCCATAAATTTTCGAAAGAGTTTTTAGAAGTATTTATAAAAGGTTCATATATCTTATAT